>NZ_JBJDRI010000002.1:0-179562 GCF_044987425.1 Microbacterium sp. ZW T5_56
CGCCCTCGACGGCGTCCTTGCGGTCCCGACGCCAATGCAGATGGTGGTGGTGGCACCCGCGGCCACACGGGGAACAGGGATGTAGTCCATACCCACCATTTAAGCCACTAACTGACCTCGCGGCTCGTTCCGCTTGATGCAACACCCGGCACGTCCCAGTTCTGAGCGGCCTTTCGCCTCGCCGCCAGCGCACCGGTTTTTGAGCACACTTTCGACATGCGCCACCTCCGATTCCGCAGCGCATTTTGTCTCGTCGCTGGCGCTCCTCGTCGTCGGAGAAGTTCAGGGGCCACCGTGGGATGGCTTGTTGTTTCCGGCACGAGGCAAAGCAGAGATCCCACGATGACCCACTACCAGTGGGCCATTTCGACCCTGATCGGCGAAGTCCTCGCCGGCCCCGACCTCGCGCATGAGGATGTGTTCCGGCGGATGTTGCGGGCCGGCTTGTAGGACCTCGTCGACGCTGAAGCGACGGTGAAGATCGGCGCCGGCCGTGACGAGCGCTCCCCGGAGCGGACGACCCGCCGCAGCGGGACTTGTTCGAAGGTGCTCGCGATCCCGGCCGGCGAGGTCGATCTCGCGCTCCCGAAGCTGCGAGAAGGGTCGTTCTTCCCGAGCTTGTTGCATCCGCGGCGTCGGGTCGACAAGGCCCTCCGCGCGGTGATCTGCCAGTCCTGGAGTGCCCAATGGCTCCTGCGACCTCATCTTGGGACACTTCGCTCGTTTCGTGCACGGCACCTCCGCGCGCGCTGCCGCACGGCGCAACGTAGCAGAGCGTCGGTCATGTCCCCGTGCCGGGCCCCATCATCGAACGAGGCCAGACGGACCGCGCGCTTCCCTGCCGATGGCAACTCTCGTGTCGAACGCCGGATCTCGACGCGGCACTGCGCCCGTGATCGCATCTCCGCTGATCGCGATCCGAGGTGAGGCTGCGTAGCGCGAACCGAGGAGATTGTCGCGAAACGAGGACGAATAGACGACAGGCCCCTCACTTTCGCGCAAATCTCCTCGTTTGGAGCCACGGACGACCCAGCGGCGGGCACGATTCCGGGCAGTGGCGAGATCGTCAACATCGCGTCCGCGCGGTCCGCCGAAACGGCCAGCGCGCCCCCGTCTCACGACGCGAGCACCATGTCACGAACCGAGGACATTGTCGCGAAACGAGGACGAATAGACGACAGACATCCCACTTTCGCGCAAATCTCCTCGTTTGGAGACACGGACGACCCAGCGGCGGTCACGATGCCGGACGACGACAGCGGCGGGCACGATGCCGGGCAGTAGCACGATCGTCAACATCGCGTCCGCGCGGTCCGCCGAAACGGCCAACGCGCCCCCGTCTCACGACGCGAGCACCATGTCACGAAACAAGGACATTGTCGCGAAACGAGGACGAATAGACGACAGGCGCCTCGCTTTCGCGCAAATCTCCTCGTTTGAAGACACGGACGACCCAGCGGCGGTCACGATGCCGGACGACGACAGCGGCGGGCACGATGCCGGGCAGTAGCACGATCGTCAACATCGCGTCCGCGCGGCCCGCCGAAACGGCCAACGCGCCCCCGTCTCACGACGCGAGCACCATGTCACGAAACAAGGACATTGTCGCGAAACGAGGACGAATAGACGACAAGCGCCTCGCTTTCGCGCAAATCTCCTCGTTTGGAGACACGAAGACACGAAGCCACGAAGGCGCCGTCCCCCAGAAACGACGAACGCCGCCCATATGCGGGCGGCGTTCGGAACAACTCAGGAAGCGAGAACCTCGTCAAGAAGGTTGGACGCCTTCTCCTCGTCGGTCTTCTCCGCGAGAGCCAACTCGGAGATCAGGATCTGGCGCGCCTTGGCCAGCATGCGCTTCTCCCCAGCCGACAGTCCGCGGTCCTGATCACGGCGCCAGAGGTCGCGCACGACCTCGCTCACCTTGATCACGTCACCCGACGCGAGCTTCTCCAGGTTCGCCTTGTAACGGCGCGACCAGTTGGTGGGCTCCTCGGTGAACGGAGCACGCAGCACCTCGAACACACGCTCGAGGCCCTCCTTGCCGATCACGTCACGTACACCCACGAGGTCGACATTGTCTGCCGGCACCTCGATCATGAGGTCCCCCTGGGTGACACGGAGCTTCAAATACGTTTTCTCGACGCCCTTGATCACGCGGGTCTTCACCTCGGTGATCGTCGCAGCACCGTGGTGCGGATAGACGACGGTCTCGCCAACCTCAAAAAGCATGCAGCTGTGTCCTTTCGGCAACCTCCAGAATACCACAGCGAATATGCGCTAAGGTTTGCGCCCTCGTGGAACGTGAACGGTGAGCACCGGGTGTACCCCTAGACTGGAGGGACACCGTCAGCATCCTGAGGAGGATCAGTGAACACGCGCGCTCTCGCGTCCATCGCCCTCGGTGCGGCCATCATTCTGGGCACCACCGGCTGCAGCATGATCTCGCCGCAGGCCACCACGATCCCCTACTCGGCTGCAGAGGGCGTGAACGTCCCGAACGCCTCCGGTCCGGTGCTGGTGCGCAACGCCTTCTTCATCACCGGTGAGGATGCTGTCAACCTGGTTGCCGTCTTCATCAACGACACCGCAGACGACGTGACCGCCACGGTCGCCGTCGACGGCGTCTCCGCTCCGCTCAAGGTCTCGGTGCCGGCTGGCGAGCGCGCCAGCTATGGCGTCGACGGCGAGCACCTCGACGTCCCCGGCCTCAAGACCGCGGCGGGCGACACCGTCAAGGTGACGTTCACTTCGGGTGACGGCACGTCGGAGCCAGTCGAGGTTCCCGTGCTCGATGGCACCCTCACCTACCTCGAAGAGGCTGTCCCGACCCCGTCGGCCACCAACTGATCTCAGACAACGAGGACGGGCCACATCCGAAAGGATGCGGCCCGTCCTCGTTTCGGCTCAGGCCTCGAAGCGGTAGCCCAGACCGCGGACGGTCACCAGCATCACCGGCTGGCCGGGGTTCTCTTCGATGCGTGAGCGGATGCGCTTGATGTGAACGTCGAGCGTCTTCGTGTCGCCGAAGTAGTCGCTGCCCCACACCCGATCGATGAGCTGGCCGCGGGTGAGCACACGACCAGCGTTGCGCATGAGAACCTCGAGCAGCTCGAATTCCTTGAGCGGCATGTTGATCTCGCTGCCCGCGACCGACACCGTGTGCCGATCGAGGTCGACGCTGACACGCCCGCCCTGCAGCACGCGCTCGTCCAGGTCCGCCTCTGCGGCGGCCGTGCGACGCAGCACCGCCCGCATGCGCGCCAACAGCTCACGGGCGGAATACGGCTTGGTGACGTAGTCGTCGGCGCCGATCTCCAGCCCCACCACGATGTCCACCTCAGTGTCCTTGGCGGTGACCATGATGATCGGAACGGCCGATGTCGTACGCACCTGCCGAGCGACCTCGGTGCCGGGCATCCCGGGAAGCATCAGGTCCAGCAGCAGGATGTCGGCGCCGCGCTCCCGGAACGCGGCGAGGGCCGCGGGACCGTCTTCGGCGATCTCGACCTCATATCCCTCGCGACGCAGCAGGTACGCCAGCGGATCGGCGAGGTCGGGCTCGTCCTCGATGAGCAGCACTCGGGTCATGACGGGTTCTCTCCGTTCTGCGTCTCGGACAGTGCCGGGACGGGGACAGGGGCCGATGCGTTCGCGTCACCGGACACCTCGTCGCGGCGCGCTGCGGGAGCGGCGCCTTCGACGAGATCACGGCGTTCCGCGACGATCGGGACGGGCGGCGGGATGAGGGGCTCCGCGGCGGGTGCCAGCGGCGCGGTCTCGATGGCGAGCTCTTCGCTCTTGCGCCGATCCTCCCGCTTCTGTTTCTTGCGCAGCTTGTCTGCCTTTCGAGCCTCGTCGCTCTTGCGGGCCTTGTCCGCCTTGCGCGGCTTGTCGGTCTTGCGCGCCTTCTCGTGGGCGGGGGACTCCGACGCCGGCAGCACGATCGTGAACGTCGCACCCTTGCCCGGACGCGACCACAGCCGCACGTCACCGCCATGACGCTGCACGGCGTGCTTGACGATCGAGAGACCGAGGCCGGTACCGCCCGTACTGCGCGAGCGGGCCTGGTCGGCACGGTAGAACCGCTCGAAGATGCGCTGCTGGTCGTCCTCTGCGATGCCGATGCCCTGATCCGCCACGGCGATCTCGATGACGTCGTCCACACGCTTCACACCGATGCCGACACGGGAACCCGGCGCGGAGTACTTCACGGCGTTGGAGACCAGGTTGCCCAGCGCGTCGCTCAAGATCTGCGCATCCCCGCGCACAAACAGCCCGCGCTCACCGCCACGCAGCAGCTCGACGTTCGCGCCCTGCGCGGCGACGATGTTCGCGTCCACGGCCGCGGCGACGACCTCGTCGACGGACACATCCCGCACCTCGGACAGGCCGTCGGTGGACTGCAGCTTCGACAGGCTCATGATGCGACCGGTCAGTCCGCCCAGCCGACGGGCCTCGGCCTGCAGGCGCGCAGCGAACACGCGCACCTGATCGGGGTCGTCCGCTGCCATATCAACGGCTTCGGAGAGCAGCGTGATCGCGCCGACCGGAGTCTTCAACTCATGACTCGTGTTCGAGACGAAGTCGTGGCGCATCTGCTCCAGCCGCTCCCTCTCGCTGATGTCGCGCACGGTCAGCATGGTCAGTCGCGCGCCGAGAACGGTGGCGCGAGCGCTCACCAGGCGAAGTTCGGGAGACAGCTCCCCCAGCCGGATGCGCAGCGTCTCGGTCTCCGTGCCACCGGCAGAGCGCGCGCGACGCACCAGGGCGCGCAGGTCGGCGTTCTCCAGCGCCCGCCCGGTCTCGAAGCCCAGCCATCCGGCGGCAGTGGATGTCGCGAGCAACTGGAACGACGTGTCCAGGACGGCGGCGGCATCGTCCATTCCGGCAAGCACCGCGGTGATCCCCTCCGGCACATCGCCCGCGACTTCGCGCAGATGACGGTCACGGGCACGCAGCGCCATCACCAGAGCCACGGTGACAGCAGCGCCGATGACCAGGCCCAGAGCGAGGGCGAAGATCGCCAACTGCGTGGAGGACATGAGTACAGCGTATTCTGGCCGCGAAGGCCAACAAGCCCGGATTCCGCGCCAGCACTGGCATCACCGCCGGATATTCACGCGGGCGGCACCAATCGTTAACCTTCGATCGTTTTGATTGCCCCGAAGCCCGACAGCCAGGAGATCCCGGCGTGTGCGCGGGCGGCGCAGACCTGCAACAGTGAAAGGCACACAGCCATGCGGGAAGTTTTCCACCAGTCCCTCGACGACGTCCAGGGCCGCCTGGTCGAGATCGCCGAGCTCGTCACCACCGCGATCACGAAGGCGACCACCGCCTTCGCCACGAGCGATGTCGCGCTGGCCGAAGAGGTCATCGAGGATGACCGTCTCATCGATGCGCGCGCCGTTGTGCTCGACGAGCTCGCCATCGAGATCCTCGCCCGTCAGCAGCCTGTGGCGCGGGACCTCCGCATGGTGGTCTCCGCACTGCGCATGAGCGCGTCGCTGGAGCGCATGGGCGACATGGCCGAGCACATCGCTCAGCTCGCCCGTTACCGCTTCCCGGAGCGCGCCATCCCGAAGGGTCTGAAGAGCACCTTCACCTCGATGGGAGAGCTCGACGTGCAGATCGCCACGAAGCTGGCCGACCTGCTCCGCACGCAGGACCTCAAGATCGCCGACGAGATCCGCAACCTCGACGATGACATCGATGAGCTGCACGCGCGGGTGTTCGAGAAGGTCCTCAGCGACACCTGGAAGGGCGAGGCCGGAGCGACGGTCGATGCCACCCTGGCCAGCCGCTACCACGAGCGCTTCGCCGACCACGCCGTGTCGGTCGCGAAGAAGGCCGTCTACCTCGCCACAGGCGACTGGACGGCGGAGGGCGAGACGAGCGAGACCGCCGTCTGACGCCCGATGAAGCGGCGCGGGCCACGTCAGGGGTGGCGGACCGCGCCGCTTCATCGTGTCCGGTCGTCACCACCGGTCTCAGTTGGAGCTGCCAGAGACGGGCTGAGGAACAGGTTCTGAGAGCACTCACAAGAGTGGTCTCAGAACCCGTTCGATCCAGCTCAAACCGCAGCAGATGGTGAGACCACCGACCGGATCCGGGGCGCGATCGGCCCATCAGCCCCGTACACGCGAACGTCCCCGCACCGAATCGGTGCGGGGACGTCGTCGTGGATGGGCTTACTTGTTGCCCTGGTTCGCCACAGCAGCGGCGCCTGCGGCGGCAGCCTCGGGGTCGAGGTACTCGGCCGGAGCGACCGGCTTGAGGTCCGCGTCGAGCTTGTAGACCAGCGGGATGCCGGTGGGGATGTTCAGCTCGGCGATGTCGTCGTCGCTGATGCCGTCGAGGTGCTTCACCAGGCCCCGCAGCGAGTTGCCGTGGGCCGTCACCAGCACCGTCTTTCCGGCGCGCAGGTCGGGCGCGATCTCGGCGCCCCAGTACGGCAGCAGACGGTCGATGACCAGGCTCAGCGACTCGGTGCGCGGGATCTCGCCGTCGATGCCGGCGTAACGCGGGTCGTTCACCTGGCTGAACTCACTGTCGTCCGCGAGCGCGGGCGGCGGCACATCGAACGAGCGACGCCACAGCTGGAACTGCTCGGCACCGAACTCAGCGAGCGTCTCGGCCTTGTCCTTGCCCTGCAGCGCACCGTAGTGACGCTCGTTGAGTCGCCACGAACGCTTGACGGGAATCCACAGGCGGTCGGCGTTGTCGAGTGCGATGTTGGCGGTCTGGATCGCGCGGCTGAGCAGCGAGGTGTGCAGCACGTCGGGCAGGATGCCGGCCTCGGCCAGCAGCTGTCCGCCGCGGGCCGCCTCGGCCTTGCCCTGGTCGGTCAGACGGACGTCCACCCAGCCGGTGAACAGGTTCAGCTCGTTCCACTGGCTCTGGCCGTGGCGAAGAAGGATGAGGGTGTACGGCTCGGTCATGCCTCCAGCCTACCGGCGGCATACCGGCCACACACATGCGCGACGTCGGATGACGCGGACGCGAGAGAATGGAACCATGCCGCGTCCCGTCTCCCCCGCAGGTCACGCCACGCGCGGCACGACGAACACCAACCGACTCCGCCGTGTGGATCGCTGGATCGCCGCTCAGCCCGAGCTCAGGCACGCCGATTCGCCGCTCGTGGTCGACCTTGGGTACGGCGCCAGCGGCGTCACCGCGTTCGAGCTCTACGATCGCCTGCGCCGCGTTCACCCCGACGTCGAGGTTCTGGGGCTTGAGATCGATGCGGATCGCGTGGCCCGCGCCTCGGCCCAGCTCGCGCAGATCCACGCGGGTGGCACCCGCTTCCCCTCCGACAGCAGGGTGTCGTTCGCGCGCGGGGGCTTCGAAGTTCCGTCACTGCGACCGGCGAGCGTGATCCGAGCGTTCAACGTGCTGCGCCAGTATGACGAAGCAGACGTCGCGGAGGCGTGGCGGATGATGTGCTCTCGGCTCACTCCGGGCGGGATCGTGGTGGAGGGAACCTGCGATGAGATCGGACGGGTGTCGAGCTGGATCGATCTCGACAACCGCGCGAACCCGCGTCACCTCACCATCTCGCTGCGGCTGGCGGAACTCGAACGACCGAGCATCGTGGCGGAGCGGCTGCCGAAGGCGCTGATCCACCACAATGTGCCGGGCGAGCGCGTGCATCGGCTGATGACCGATCTGGACACATCCTGGGATCGCAACGTCGGCCTCGGCACCTTCGGCGCCGTGCAGCGCTGGCTTGCGGTGGTCGCCGACCTCCGCGCGGCGGGGTGGCCCGTGCGCACCACGAAGACCCGCGCGAAGCTGGGCGAGCTCACCGTGGCCTGGGCCTCCGTTGCGCCCGACCTCGCGGGTTAGGCTGGCGAGATGACGACGGCAACGGTGGTGGGATCCGGTCCGAACGGGCTCGCTGCGGCCATTCGCCTCGCTCAGGCGGGCGTGCGTGTCACGGTGATCGAGGCGGCCGATGTCGCCGGCGGCGGTGCGCGCACCAGCGAACTCACGCTCCCCGGCGTCAAGCACGACGACTGCTCCACCGCGATGCCCGGGGCCGTGGCCTCGCCGTTCTTTCACTCCCTGAACCTGGAGCGTCACGGCCTGGAGTGGCTGCATCACGACGTGGTCGTCGCGCATCCGACCGAGAGCGGCACCGGGATGATCTACCGCGATCTCGAACGGACAGTCCAGGGCATGGGCGTGGACGGCGCGCTGTGGCGTCGTATGTTCGCCCCGCTGGTGCGAGATGCCGACGCCGTCTTCGACACCGCGTTCGCGCCTGTCGTCTCGGCTCCCCGACACCCCCTCGCGCTCGTTCGACTCGGACTGCGCGCTGCCCCACCGGCGTCCTGGTGGGCGCGCCTGTTTCGGCGCTCCGAGAACGCCGCCGCATTCGGCGGGATCGCCGCGCACATGATCGGAAGCCTGACCGCTCCGCTGTCGAGCTCGGTGGCGGCGATGCTGACCACGGCGTTGCACGCGCACGGCTGGCCCTTCCCGCGTGGCGGTGCGGGGTCGCTGCCCGCTGCCCTGCTCGCCGAGCTCGCTGAACTCGGCGGACAGGTCGAACTCGGTCGCCGCGTCACCCGCGTGGACGACCTCGACTCCGATGTCGTCGTTCTGACCGTCCCGCCCCGCACGGCTCTGACGATGATGGACGTTCCCACGGGGATCCGTCGCGCCTGGAGTCGGTTCCGCCCGGGTCCCGGCGCATTCAAACTCGATCTCGCCATCGAGGGCGACGTGCCCTGGCGTGACGATGCACTCCGCCGCGCGGGAGTCGTGCACCTCGGCGGCACGTTCGCGCAGGTCGCACGTGCCGAGGCCGAGGTCGTCGCGGGCCGGACGCCGGAGCATCCGTTCATGCTGGTGACTCAGCCGCATCTGGTCGATCCGACCCGTTCGCACAACGGCGTCGACCCGCTGTGGCTCTACGCGCACGTTCCGAACGGGTGGCCGCACGACGAGACCGAGCGGCTGCTGTGCGAGCTGGAGCGCTACGCGCCCGGCGTTCGTGAGCAGATTCTCGCCGTGCATACTCGCGGCCCGCGGGCCCTGGAAGAGCACAATGCGGCTTATCTCGGCGGTGACATCGGCGGCGGTGCCACCACCCTGCGACAGCTCATCGCACGCCCGCGGATCGGTACGCGCGGATTCTCCACCGGCGTCCGTGGCGTGTACCTCGGCGGCGCATCGACATCACCCGCCGGCGGTGTGCACGGCATGTGCGGCGTCAACGCCGCCGAGCTCGCCCTTCGCGACCTCGCGCGCTGACCCTCGTTCCGTAGCGCGCACGGGACCGAAGCCCCAGCGGCAACCGTCAGTCCTGCTTCAGCGGACGACGAGACAGCCGCGTCAGACGCGGGACATCGGCCACAGAACCCGCATCGGCGGGAACCACGACCTCCTGCGCGCCCGTGATGTCGGTCTCACCCGAGCGGACGTGCAGCACGGCGTCGGCGGGGATGCGGCGAGCGATCACCGCGAGCGCGATCGGTCCGAGCTCATGATGCATGGCGCTGGACGTGATGCGCCCGACTTCATCGCCGTCCACCTCCGAGCGCACCTCGTCGCCGGGAGCAGGCAGCACGCTGTCGCTGCCGTCGAGGTGAAGCATCACGAGGCGGCGGGGCGGATGGCCGAGGTTGTGCACCTTCGCCACCGTCTCCTGCCCGCGGTAGCAGCCCTTGTTCAGGTGCACCGCAGATCGAATCCAGTCCACCTCGTGCGGGATCAGGCGGTCATCGCGCTCCCGCGCCCACCGCGGTCGCCAGGCCGCGATCCGTAGCGCGTCGGCCGCCAGCACCCCGGCAGCGCGCAGTCCGCCCAGGTTCGCCGCCAGAGCATCCGCCTGCTCCGCGGTGACGATCGCCTCGCGCCAGTCGCGCTCGGCGCCCGGGTGGTCGGAGATCTGGGCGTACTGCCAGCCGCCGGCAGCAACGCTGCTCCAGGGGTCGCGCCACAGGATGGCATCGGGGGCGACGGAAGCGAGATGCTCGCCGGCCGGGTCGCCCACGTAGCCGATCACGCGCAGATCATCGCGCACGGCGATGTCGACCTGCGCCCGGAAGCGCATCCGCAGCAGCCAGGCCGACAGCGGGCCGGCGTCATCGCGGTCGACGAGGAGCCAGGCGGTCTCGCCGTCATCGACGATTCCCGCGGCGTGTTCGACGCGCCCCTGCGGATCCAGCACCAGCAGCTCAGACGAGAACCCGGCGGGAAGATGTGCCACGGACTGCGACGTGATGGAGTCCAGCCAGGTGAGCCGATCGGGTCCGCTCAGCGCGACGACGGCACGATCACCGAGCGGCGCGAAAGCACGGCCCTGCTCCAGTGCGCGCTGTTCGCGCAGCGGTTCACCGAAATGCGTCACCGCGTGCGCGTCTGCGACGGCACCCGGCAGGGAGGAGAAGCCGGTCATGTCAGGACACTTTCGCTAGGCGAGCGGACGCGTGCGATGCCAACGGGGCTCCGAGCGCCGCGATGTCCCACGCCCACAGCAGGTGTCCCTGCACCAGGCCATACATGCGCTCCGCGGACGCGTAGTCCTTCGCGGAGGAGGGACGTAGCACCGCGTCGGTGGCGAGGTCGATGCGCGGACCCTTCACCTGTCCGAGATAGAGCTCGGTCACGCCGTCGGCATGGACGATGGACGCCTCGAGGTCGAAACCCTCGTCAGCGTTGCGCAGCGCTTCGACGTCTTCGACCGTGCGGGCGACGAGCGCCTCCGCGCCCGGGAGCAGACCCGGTCCGACATCCGACGCCCCGCGCGGACGAGCGATCCGCCAGAACCCCACTTCGGAGTTCAGCCGCACCTGCTCGTCGCCGTGTTCCGGCGAGGTGAGCACAGCGGTCGCGGAGTAGTTCAACGCGTCGCCACCGTCGTGGCTGAAGCTCACACGATGCGTGAACTCACCGGTGAAATGATGGTCCCCGGCGGTGTAGTCGATGACGCCGGTGCCTTCCCAGACCCCGAGGAGCCAAGACAGCGGCACCAGGTCTGCGGGCAGATCGCTGGGCAGCTCGATCATGGCTTGCGCGCGATCAGCGCTGGCCGCGGAAGAGGTTGTAGACCACGACGCCCGCGACGAACGCGATGGCGAGCGACGCGAGGCCCAGCAGGCCGACGAAGAGCATCTCGAGTGCGAAGAGGTCCATGCACTCCACTCTAGCCCGCTCGCCGCTTCCCGCGGGTCAGAGACCGCTCAGCGCGGCTAGTCCGAACCCGGCGGAGACGAGGCCCATCACCACGAGAGCACCGAGCATGCTCGCGCCCATGCGCCCGATGAATCCCTGAGCCGGAGCGGAGAAGATCTGCACCGCGAACGCGACGATCACCGTGATTCCGAGTCCGACGCACAACCACCCGACTCGCTGGTCCAGCGGTGCCACGATCCCGACCACGACGGCGATCAACGCACTGACGATCCAGACCGCCGCGATGCCGATGAGGGGCGAGCGCGGAGCGAGCTGCGGCTGTGACATGACGTCATTCTCCCAGAAGCGGCGCGGGACCGCTCCCGAGTGCGGCATATCATGGGGGCTTAGCCGCAGGAGAGGAATCGGCGTGGCGCAACTGCTCGTGCTCAGTTCGACACCGGATGCAGCCCTGCCCGCCCTGGAGCTGCTCAGCCACACGGTGCGCACGATCCCGGCAACACCGGCGCAGCTGATCGCCGCGCCCGACTCTGACCTGATCCTGGTGGATGCGCGCGCCGATCTGGTCGCGGCGAAGTCGCTGTGTCGTCTGCTGCGCACCACCGGCATCAACTCCCCGCTGCTGGTCGTGGTCACGGAGGGCGGACTGACCGCGCTGTCCCCCGACTGGGGCGTGGATGATCTGCTGCTCACCTCCGCGGGTCCCGCCGAGATCGACGCCCGCCTCCGCCTCGCGCTGGGTCGCGCGGCGGCGCTGGATGAGCGCCCCACTCGGGTGCAGACCTCTGGCATCACGATCGACGAGGCGTCGTACTCGGCGAAGATCAACGGTCGCCCGCTGGATCTCACCTACAAGGAGTTCCAGCTGCTGCACTTCCTCGCCACGCACCCCTCCCGCGTCTTCACGCGCGAGCAGCTGCTCAGCGAGGTGTGGGGCTACGACTACTACGGCGGCACCCGAACCGTTGACGTTCACGTGCGCCGTCTGCGCGCCAAACTCGGCGACATGGAGCAGCTCATCGGCACCGTGCGAAACGTGGGTTATCGTTTCGACGCCGCCGATGAGGAGCAGACGTCAGAAAGCGTCCGCTGAGCGCTTAACCTGTTCGTCACCCGCCACTGTAAGGATGAGCACATGATCGACACGACGATTCCTGACGCCGGACTGGGCGAGGACGACGACGACTTCGACGTGCTTGCCGTGGAATCGGATGACCAGTTCCCCGACGACCGTTTCCTGGATCGCGAGCTGAGCTGGTTGAAGTTCAACCAGCGGGTGCTCGAGCTCGGAGAAGACCCGACAACGCCCCTGATCGAGCGCGCGAACTTCCTGGCGATCTTCGCCAGCAACCTCGACGAGTTCTTCATGGTGCGCGTCGCGGGTCTCAAGCGCCGCATCATCACCGGTCTCGCTGTCCCGACGAATGTGGGACGCGCTCCCGCCGATGTGCTGGCAGACATCTCCGCGGAGGCTCATCGGCTGCAGCTCCGCCACGCGCGGGCCTGGACCGACTCCGTACGTCCGGCGCTGACAGATGCGGGAATCTCCGTGGTGTCGTGGGACACGCTGGATGAAGCAGACCGTGCACACCTCGCGGAGTACTTCCAGGCCCAGGTGTTCCCGGTGCTGATGCCGCTCGCCGTCGACCCGGCCCACCCATTCCCGTACATCTCCGGTCTTTCGCTGAACCTCGCCATCCGCATCCGCAACGCGCGCACGGGGCGCACCGAGTTCGCGCGTCTCAAGGTGCCGCCGATGCTGCCGCGCTTCATCGAGGTGCCAGGTTCCGGCGGCGTCCGCTACATCCTCATCGAGGACCTCATCGCCAACCACCTCAGCGACCTGTTCCCGGGCATGGAGGTCATCGATCACCATGCCTTCCGCCTCACGCGCAACGAGGACATGGTCATCGAGGAGGATGAGACCGAGAACCTCATCCAGGCGCTCGAGGCCGAGCTCATGCGTCGTCGATTCGGGCCGCCGATCCGACTCGAGATCACCGACGACATGGACGAGGTGACGCTGGAGCTGCTGCTGAAGGAGCTCTCCATCACCGACCAGGAGGTGTATCGCCTCCCCGGCGCGCTCGATCTGCGTGCCCTGTTCTCGCTCACCCGCATCGATCGCCCTGAGCTGCGGTATGCGCCGCACGTGCCGGTGACAGCCGTGCCGTTCCGACCCGTCGGCAACGAGAGCCGTGCCGACATCTTCCGCGCGATCCGCAGCGGTGACGTGCTGGTGCACCACCCGTACGAGTCGTTCGCCACCAGCGTCCAGGCTTTCCTGGAGCAGGCTGCGCGCGACCCGCACGTGCTCGCCATCAAGCAGACCCTGTACCGGACGTCGGGTGACAGCCCGATCGTCCAGGCGCTCATCGATGCGGCTGAAGCCGGCAAGCAGGTCCTCGCGCTCGTCGAGGTCAAGGCGCGCTTCGACGAGGCCGCCAATATCAGCTGGGCACGCCAGCTGGAGAAGGCCGGCGTTCACGTGGTGTACGGCCTGGTGGGCCTGAAGACCCACTGCAAGCTGGCCCTCGTCATCCGCGAGGAGGACGGCGTGCTCCGTCATTACTCGCACGTGGGAACGGGCAACTACAACCCGAAGACCTCGCGCCTGTACGAGGATTTCGGCCTGTTCACGATCGACGGCCAGGTGGGCAAGGACCTCACGCGGCTGTTCAACGAGCTCAGCGGCTACGCCATCGAGAAGAAGTTCAAGCGACTGCTCGTAGCGCCGCGTCACCTTCGCAAGGGACTGCTGCGACTCATCGACAAGGAGCGCCGCAACGCCCTCGCCGGCAAGGACGCGTCGATTCGCATCAAGGTCAACTCGATGGTGGACGAGCAGATCATCGACGCGCTGTACCGGGCCTCCGGCGCCGGCGTGAAGGTCCAGGTGTGGGTGCGTGGCATCTGCAGCCTGAAGCCCGGTGTCCCCGGTCTCAGCGAGAACATCACGGTGCGCTCGATTCTGGGCCGCTATCTGGAGCACTCGCGCATCTTCGCGTTCCACAACGACGGCGACCCGCAGTTCTACATCGGCTCGGCCGACATGATGCACCGCAACCTCGATCGTCGTGTGGAGGCGCTGATCCGCGTGGTCGCACCGGCACACCTCACCGAGCTCGACGACCTTTTCGCCCTGGCGATGGATGAGGGGACCAGTTCCTGGCACCTCGGCTCCGAGGGTGAGTGGACGCGACACTCGGCGGATGCGAAGGGCGCTCCGCTCGTGGATGCACAGGATGCGACCATGGCCATGATCGCGCGTCGTCGCCGCGCTCGCGCGGTGCGATGAGCGACACCGCGGTCTACGCGGCCGGCGCGGTCGTCTGGCGCATGGTGGAGGGGAAGCTGCGCATCCTCGTCATCCATCGCACCAAGTACGCCGACGTCACGCTCCCGAAGGGAAAGGTCGACCCCGGCGAGACGCTCGCCGAAACGGCCGTGCGCGAAGTCTTCGAGGAGACCGGCGTGCGCATCGTGCTCGGTGCGCCCGTCGGCGTCTCCCGCTATCGCCTTCCCAGCCGCAAACAGAAGATCGTGCACTATTGGACGGGCGAAGCCACGGAGGCGGCCCTTCGAGCCTCAGCGTTCGTCCCCAACCGCGAGGTCGCCGGGATCGAGTGGGTGTCGCCGAAGCGGGCGCGCACCTACCTCAGTTATCCGGTCGACGTGGAGATCCTGGACAACTTCCTGCAGCTGGTCAACGACGGGGCGCTGGAGACCTTCCCCCTCATCGTGCTGCGCCACGCCCGAGCGGTGGCCCGCGCGGACTGGAAGGGCGAGGACACCGCCCGTCCGCTCACCGCGCGCGGCACCAAACAGGCCGCGCAGATCGCGGGTCCGCTGCGCGCCTTCGGGGTGAAGCGGATCGTCTCCTCCCCCGCGGTGCGCTGCGTGACCACGGCGGTGCCGCTGGCGGCATCGCTCGGGCGGGAGATCGTGCGGGCCGAGGGCCTCAGCCAGGACGCGTTCGAGGCGGGCGAAGACGAGGTCCGCACGATCGTCGGCAAGCGGGTGCGCTCCCGCAAACCGGCCGTGCTGTGCAGCCATCGGCCCGTGATCCCCAAGATCTTCCATGAGATCGCCCTGGCCACCGGAACCGTGGAGGGACGCTATCTCGTGGACGCCGCGGAGCTGCAACCCGCCTCGTTCAGCGTCGTTCACCTATCGGCAACCAACCCCGGATCCGGGATCGTCTCGATCGAGACCTACGAGTCTCGGATCTGAGCGGCACGCAGCGAACTGAGATCGCCCGTTCACCTCCCGTTCACGTAGCCAGCGACACCTGTTTAGAGTCCACACCTACGGTCGTCGTGTGCCTGCACCAGGGCACCAACCGACACAGTGAAGGATTCACCTCGTGAAGCTCACCCGCTTTGTTCAGATCGGCGCCATCGGCGCCGTCGCCGCTCTCGCGCTCGCCGGCTGCGCCGCGAACGAGGGTGGCTCGGGCACCACGGACCCGACCAACGGCTCTTCCTCGGCTTCGTCCGAGACCACCACGTCCGCCGCCCTCGCGGGTGACCTCGTCGGCGGTGGCGCCACCTCGCAGCAGGTCGCCATCCAGACGTGGACCAAGGACTTCCAGATCGCCAACCCGGATGCCACCATCAGCTACGACCCGCAGGGTTCGGGCGCTGGCCGCGAGTCGTTCGGCACCGGCGCGTTCAACTTCGCCGGCTCCGACCGTGCGTTCAAGACCGACGAGATCTCCGGCGGCACCTTCGAGGCGTGCGCCGACGGCAGCGCGCTGGTGGAGATCCCGGCCTACATCTCGCCGATCGCCATCGTCTTCAACCTCGGCGCCGACATCAAGAGCCTGGATCTGGACCCCGCCACGCTCGCCGGCATCTTCGCGGGCACCATCACCAAGTGGAACGACCCGGCGATCGCCGCGACGAACCCTGACGCGAAGCTGCCGGACAGCACCATCAGCCCGGTGCACCGCTCCGACAAGTCGGGCACCACCGGCAACTTCACCGACTACCTTTCGGCCACGGGTGCCGCGGCCTGGACCTACGGTTCGGTCGAGGAGTGGCCCTTCGAGGGCGGCGAGGCTCGTCAGGGCACCTCGGGCGTCATCGAGGCCGTCAAGGGCGGCGAGGGCACGATCGGCTACGCCGACTCGTCCCAGGCCGGCGACCTGGCCTCGGTCAAGGTCAAGGTCGGCGACGCGTACGTCGGCCACTCGGCCGAAGGTGCCGCGGCTGCCGCCGACGCCTCGCCGTTCGAGGATGGCCGTGAGGCCACCGACCTGGCGATCAAGATCGACCGCACCACCACCGCCAAGGACGCTTACCCGGTCGTGCTCATCAGCTACCTGATCGGCTGCAGCGAGTACAAGGACGCCGAGATCGGCGCGCTGGCGAAGGGCTTCTTCTCCGCCGCGATCAGCGAGGCCGGCCAGGAGGCCGCTGCCACGTCGGCCGGCTCGGCGCCCATCTCGGACACGCTCCGCGAGAAGGCTCAGGCCGCTGTGGACGCCATCAAGTGATGACCTGAGGGGTGCGGACCGCCGGTCCGCACCCCTCACCTCTGCTCCCCTCACGGAAAGGCGACATGTCAGCCACCACTGCCGCGACCGATGAACCCATCGTCGCCAAACGACGCGCCGGAGACATCTGGTTCTCTTCAGCCGCGCTGTTCGCGGGTTCCATGATCCTGGTCACGCTGGCCGCTGTTGCGATCTTCCTCATCGTGCAGTCCCTGCCCGCCTTCACTGCGACCAGCGAGGACGCATCGGTTCTGAAGACGAACTTCTGGGACTACGTCTGGCCCCTACTCTTCGGAACCATCTGGGCGGCTTTCCTCGCCCTGCTGATGGCCGTGCCGCTCTCGCTGGGCGTCGCGCTGTTCATCACCCACTACGCACCGCGCCGCCTGGCGCAGACGCTCGGCTACGTGGTGGACCTGCTCGCCGCGGTCCCCTCCGTGGTCTTCGGCCTCTGGGGCATCATCGTGCTTCCCGGGGCCGTTCAGCCCATCTACACGTGGCTCAACACCAACCTCAACTGGATTCCGCTGTTCGGCGGCGACGTCTCCAAGACCGGCAACACCATCCTCACCGCGGCCATGGTGCTGGCGGTCATGGTGGTCCCGATCATCACCGCCATCTGCCGCGAGATCTTCCTGCAGACCCCGAAGCTGCACGAGGAGGCCGCGCTCGCGCTCGGTGCCACGCGCTGGGAGATGGTGCGCATGGCCGTGCTGCCGTTCGGTCGCTCGGGAATCGTGTCGGCCTCCATGCTCGGCCTCGGCCGCGCACTGGGCGAGACCATGGCCGTTGCCATGGTGCTCTCCGCGACCGGAACAGTCTCGTTCCAGCTGCTGACCTCGCTCAACCCCTCGACGATCGCCGCGAACATCGCGCTGACATTCCCGGAGGCGTACAAGGTGAACATCAACGTGCTCATCGCCACCGGTCTCATCCTTTTCGTCGTGACATTCGCCGTCAACGCCGCTGCGCGCTGGCTCGTGAATCGTCGCAAGGAATTCTCGGGAGCGAACTGATGACCTCCACCATCGTCCCCCCGAGCGTTCCCACCGTGGCCGCTCCCGCCTCTGCTCCGCTCACGCGCGGTCAGCTCCCGCGCTGGGCCCCCTGGGCTCTCCTCGGCGGACTGATCGTCGCTCTGGGCGCGGTCTTCGCCCTCGTCTCCGCCGCCAGCGGTGAGGCCTTCAGCGTGGCCGGCTGGCTCGTTGTCTCCGGTATCGCGTACGTGGTGCTCGTGACGGTGCTCTCGGGCATCGTCGAGGGTCGCCGCAAGGCCACTGACCGCCTCGTACTCGCCCTGGTCACCGGTGCCTTCGTCATCGCGATGGTCCCGCTGGTCTCCGTGGCCTGGACCGTCATCGCGTACGGTGTCGCCCGCTTCGACGTGATGTTCTTCTCCAACTCGATGCGCAACATCGTGGGTGAGGGCGGCGGTGCGCTGCACGCCATCATCGGCACGCTGCTCATCACCCTCGGCGCCGCGGTCATCTCCATTCCGATTGGCCTGCTCACCTCGATCTACCTCGTGGAGTACGGCCAGGGGCGCAAGCTCGCCCAGGGCATCACGTTCCTCGTGGACGTCATGACGGGCATCCCCTCGATCGTCGCGGGTCTGTTCGCCTACGCGGTGTTCGCCCTGATCTTCGGGCCGGGCGTCCGCATGGGGATCATGGGCTCGGTAGCTCTCGCCGTGCTGATGATCCCGGTGGTCGTGCGCTCCAGCGAGGAGATGCTGCGCCTGGTTCCCAACGAACTGCGTGAGGCGGCCTTCGCGCTGGGTGTTCCGAAGTGGCTGACGATCCTCAAGGTCGTGCTGCCCACCTCCATCGCCGGCATCACCACGGGCATCATGCTGGCCATCTCCCGTGTGATCGGTGAGACGGCACCGCTGCTCATCACCGCGGGATTTGCCGCGTCGATGAACTACAACCTGTTCGATGGGCGCATGCAGACCCTGCCGGTGTTCGTGTACACCGAGTGGGCCAACAAGGGAATCCCGCCCGAGGCCTACGTGGACCGGGCCTGGGCCGGTGCCCTCACACTTATCATCATCGTCATGGTGTTGAACCTCGTCGCGCGTCTCGTCGCGAAGTTCTTCGCCCCCAAGACCGGCCGCTGAGCCGAAAGGAACATCGTGTCCAAGAGCATCGAGGTCAACGACCTGAACGTCTACTACGGCGACTTCCTCGCCGTGGAGGGCGTCTCCATCAACATCGAGCCGCGCACCGTGACCGCCTTCATCGGCCCGTCCGGCTGTGGCAAGTCCACCTTCCTGCGCACCCTGAACCGTATGCACGAGGTCATCCCCGGCGCGCACGTGAAGGGTGAGGTCCTCCTCGACGGCAACAACCTCTACGGCGCCGGGGTCGATCCCGTGATGGTACGCCGCCAGGTAGGCATGGTGTTCCAGCGCCCCAACCCGTTCCCCACGATGTCCATCAAGGAGAACGTGCTGGCGGGCGTCAAGCTGAACAACTCGCGCATGAGCAGGTCCGACCAGGACGCGCTCGTGGAGAAGTCGCTGCAGGGCGCCAACCTCTGGAACGAGGTCAAGGACCGTCTCGACAAGCCGGGATCGGGTCTGTCCGGTGGACAGCAGCAGCGTCTGTGCATCGCTCGCGCGATCGCCGTCTCCCCCGACGTCATCCTGATGGACGAGCCCTGCTCGGCCCTCGACCCGATCTCGACCTTCGCGATCGAGGAGCTCATCAACGAGCTGAAGAACGACTACACGGTGGTCATCGTCACGCACAACATGCAGCAGGCATCGCGGGTGAGCGACAAGACGGCGTTCTTCAACATCGCCGGCACCGGCAAGCCCGGCAAGCTCATCGAGTACGCGGACACCACGACGATCTTCACGACCCCGTCCGTCCAGGCCACCGAGGACTACGTCTCCGGCCGCTTCGGTTGATCCACGCTTCTCGGAAACGGGGCCGGCCTTTCGAGGCCGGCCCCGTTCTGTGTTCCCGTGTGCCGCGGGTGAGCGGCGCGCGGGTGGCGCGCGGTGTGGTGGGCGCGCGGGTGAGTGGTGCGCGGTGGTGTCGCGAAACGAGGACATTGTCGCGAAGCGAGGACGATTCCGGGCTTTTGGTCCTCTCGGGGATGAAATCTCCTCGATTCGGGACAGGTCGGTGTGGCGGTCGATTCCCCTGGCTGAGACGTGCCGACCCGGAGCGGTGCGGCGCGGCGCGGGCAAACGTCGCACTGCCAGGGTGACCGCTGCGCACGCCGTCACGCGTGCGTGCCGCGCCACGCGCACTGAGCGCGTGACGCGGGCGGCGTCACGAAACGAGGACATTGTCGCGAGACGAGGACGATCCCGGGCTTCTGGCGCCCGAGGGGACGAAATCTCCTCGATTCGGGACAGGTCAGGGTGGCCGTGAGTCCCCCGGTGTTGACGTGCCGTGGTCGTGAGGCCGCATCGCCCCTGCTGGACCTCCAATCACTGCGTACGCCGACACGCGGTGTGCATCCCCACCGCACTGACTACGGGTGAGGCGCGGGCGACGTCACGAAACGAGGACATTGTCGCGAGACGAGGACGATCCCCGACTTTTGGCGCCCGCGGGGACGAAATCTCCTCGATTCGGGACAGGTCAGGTGGCCGTGAGCCCGCCGGCGCTGACGCGCCGTCTCGTGGCCGTGAGGCGCGGGCCGCGTCGTCCCCTCTGCTGGGCCGCCGAGCGCTGAGCATGGTGTGCCCGCCGCACTGATTGCGCGTGTGACGCCGGCGGCGTCGCGAAACGAGGACATCGTCGCGAAGCGAGGACAGTGTCGGGGTCTCAGCACTCGCCAGCACGAAATCCCCTCCGTTCATGACATTACGGGCAGGCCGACGATCGCTCCTGCGCGGGCGAGGGAGTCGGATGACCTGGTTGAGCTTCGGGCGACCCGCCGATAGCCTGCGAGCATGTCCTTCCTGGAGAGCGCGCGCCCGTCAACCGCTTCCCCGGTTCGCTCGCGGACCCGGGGTGCCACCGCTCTGATCGGCGTCGCGCTCGGCGTCGGGCTCTATCTCGGAGGCGGAGCCGTGGCTGCGCTGAGCTGGATCGCGCCGGGTACCGTCTTGACGCTCATCGGGGCGGCAGTGTTGACGCTGCTGTGGCTGCTTTGTCTGAAGCTCCTGCCCGATTCGCTCGTTTTCGCGGGTATCGTCTCGATCCTGCTCATGACGATCATCGCGTTCGCCGGCCCCGGCTTCCCCGGTCGCGTGTGGAGTCCCGGAGGTCTTCTGCCCGCGACCTTGCTGATGGGCGCGACCAGTGCCTTCACCGCGACCTTCTCGATACTGTCGCTCGGAGTGCCATTCGTCATGGCCGTGGGTCGTCGATCGTCATCGACACGCTCGTGAACGAAGCCGAGGTCGGGTTCAGCCCGTCTGCGACCAGCGCAGCCTCATCGACAGCGACTCAGTCCCTCCGGCGTTCGTGATCCGCTCCCCCGCCGCGAACTCGCCCGGGGTGCAGGTCCACGGCTCGACGCAGATCCCGCGCGGATCCTGCTCGTAGATCACCCAGATCCGCGACTCGCTCTCCACGGCGAGGGTCCTACCGTCTTTCCAGCGCAGTCGCGGCACGATGCGCGCACCACGATGCACCGCGTTGCGCGGCGTCGCGGCCGGCTCGTCCGAGAGCGATTCGACGCCGGCGTCATCCGCGAGAATCAGCTCGTCGAAGTCCGCGTCGAGTTCGGGGAGACTTCCGTCCGCTTCCCGAACGAACCACGGATGGAATCCGAGCCCCACCGGCGCGGACTGCTCCAGCGTCCATTCAAGATTCACCTCGAGTCGGTCCGAGAACAGCTGATAGGACTGCCACGCGACGCCCTGCCACGGGCCGTCGGTGATCTCGTGCTCGAACTCGACCCAGTTGCCGCCCTGCCCGGTCACGTCCCACGTCCGATCCAGGAGGAATCCATGCGAGATCTTGCCCTGGCTGCGGCTCGGCAGGTCGATCCGTTCGGATCCATTGCGCGCGACCCGCGAGGGCACGGTACCGGGCCACGGCGCGAGCGGGTAGTTGCCGCCGACCCACTCGCCTGTACCGGCGACGCTCGGGTCGGCTGCGAGGAACTCCGCGCCCGCAACCGTCAGCGACAGCAGGGCGGCACCGTCGGTGGGCGTCAGAAGCGCGCGCGCTTCCCCGGCGGCGAGTTCGACAAACTCCGCCATCAGTCGCGCGGCGAGAGGAGGTACGCGTTCATCTCGGCGGTGAGTTCGTCGTCGACGGTCAGCGAACTCTCGTCGACCGACGTGATCGGCGCTGCGAGTCGAACACTCGAGACCAGCCAGGCGGCGTCGGCTTCGGCGAGGGCTTCAGTGCGCAGCGTCTCGTAGCCGACCTCGAATCCACGCGACGACAGGTACTGGAACAGGCTGATCTGCGTGGTGCCGTGCAGGATCCCCGCGCCCGGAGCCGGTGTGACGAAGCGGTCACCCCTACGAATGACGACGGATGCCGTCGGCGCCTCCAACAGGATGCCGTCGGACGAGTGGAACACCGCGTCGTCCGCACCGCGCTTGTGCGCTTCACGGATCGCCGCCATGTTCACGGCGTACGACAGGGTCTTCGCTCCGAGCAGGAGCCACGGCGCCCGCGCGGGCGCCTCGCTGTCGATGCCGCGGTCGAGGGTGACCACGGCGATTCCCTCGGTGCGCGCCTGCGAGTTGTCTGCGGCGGGAGCGAGTGTCACCCAGGCCGTCGGAGTGGGGCCGTGCTCCACACCGCGGCTCAGGATGAGCTTGATGACGTACTCCCCTGGGCCGCTGTGCGATGCAGCGATAGCGATCGCCTCGCGCCACTGGGTGAGGTTCGGCGCGGGCAGATCGCACAGTCTCGCCGAGTGCTCCAGTCGCTCGAGGTGCGGTCCGACTTCCTGCGCATGCCCGTCGACCACGCCGATCGACTCAAAGATCCCGTCGCCCCGCTGCGTGCTGAGCTCGCCGACGGACAGAGCGGGTGCGGACGGATCGGTCTCGGCGAACGTGTCAGAGAATCCGGAGCGATGGTCATCAGCCGCAACCGGCCGAATGAGCAGTGCGAAGCGCGTCATGTCCTGAGCCTAGTCCGGCGGGTTTGATCGACACGCGGAGCACCCCGGACAAGGAAAGACCGGGCCGCAGAAACGCCTCTCGGCGCGAGGCCGCTCGGAGCGGCAAGTTTTGGAGCCCGGGGTTACTGCGGCCCGGCACTCGATCATAACGCGGTCGTGCGTGAAGGTATTCCGAGGCTGGGGATCAGTGGCATTGGCAGCGCAGATCCGGGCGTGTCCTGGCACGGACCCGGAGTATCGCGGCACGGATCTTGACTGCGGAGCTCAACTGACTGGTCCGGTCAAGCGCTCAGTCGACGAGTCAGGCGGCAAGCCGACGAGTCAGCCGGCAAGTCGACGATTCAGACGCTCACCCGACGATTCCGAAGCGCAGCCGACGAGCCAGGCGCCAAGCCGACGAGTCAAGCGCTCAGTCGACGAGTCAAGCGGCAAGCCGGCGAAGCAGGCGGCAAGCCGAGGAGTCAGACGCTCACCCGAAGCTTCAGACGCGCAGCCGACGAGCCACGTACTCGGTCGACGAGTCAAGCGCCCAGCCGACAAGACGTGTACTCGGTCGACGAGTCATGCGCCCGGTTGACGAGCCAGAAGCCAAGTCGGCGGGTCAGGTGCTCAGCCAGCGATGCCTGCGTCAGGTGAGGCGGCTGCCGTCTCAGGTGAGGGTGCCGGCACGCCAGTGGGCCGCCGCGGCATCGAGGTCCGCGGCGAATGTGGACAACCGCAGAGCTTTCGTCGTCAGTGCGGTGGAGCGTTCCGGCTCGGTGAGCTCGTAGTCGTCCGCGAGGTGCGTCGCACCCGATGCCTCGACCCGACTGAACGAGGCGGCGCGGTTGAGGGCGACAGCGAAGTCCCCGTCGAACACTCCGCGGAGGATCGCATCGGCAAGCGCCACCATCTCATCCGGCCCGGCCGGTGTCGGCGCTCCCGCGACGATCGGATCGGCAGAGGCGAGCTCGTGGCGTCCACGCTCATAGATGATGCTGGACGTGTTGGCGTCCTCGTGGACCATCAGCTGCAGCAGGTAGATCCGCCAGAGCGCGCCGGGGAGGCTGCGGGCTGGTGCCTGCGACCACAGCGACGCGATCGTGTCTATACCATGCTCCGCGGTGAATGCGACGAGCCGCTCGACCACTTCGGCCTCGGGATCTTCACGCACGCGCGAAAGCAGCGCGTGCGCCGTGGAATGCGCCACGCGAGCGGTGTCGGCCGGGTCATGTCCGCCGAAGATCGTGTCGAACATCGACGACGGCCGGCGCACCGGCTTATGGAACGACTCAGGCATCCATCCAGCGTACGCGCGGCTCCCCGGGCGAGGGCCCACGTGCGCCGAATCCATGACCATGCGCCGAAAACATGAGGGATCCGCCGAAGTGGTCATGAGTTCGGCGCACCTTCATGCCCTCACGCCCGACGCAGCGCGACGCGCACCACCCCGCCGAACCTCTAGAGTGGATGTACGGGCCTCTAGCTCAGTTGGCAGAGCATCGGACTTTTAATCCGCGGGTCGTGGGTTCGAGCCCCACGGGGCCCACCGTGACACGAGATCGCGTCGGCCCGCCGTAGGGCCGAACCGGAAACTGCATGGTGGAGGCCCCTCGCAGTGCGGCGGTACGGAGCGTACTGGCACTGCCGTGCGTTGCTCAGCGGCGCTACGATCCACCCATGGTCCGACGACGATCCGGTGATGTGCAGACTCTGCATCCCAACGCGAAGCGAATTAGGCTTGCGCCTGTTGCTATATGTCTTCTCGCCTGACCGGCTGGGGACATTCTCGTTGCGATCAAGGCTCAATGGTGATCAACGCCGACATCGTGAGCGGAGCGCAGGCGAGTAAGACGATGTGCCACGAGATCGGACATTTCACCGGCCTCTGGCACTACTCGGGGACTGCCTACAGTTGCATGGTGAGCGGGTCTTCGACTTTGACGAGCTACCACGCCACTGAAGTTTCACTGATCAATCGAAAGTACTAACCATGTTGGGCAACAACGCCACGGGCTCTCCCCGTGGGATTTCAGCCGCCCGTTTGCGGCAACGTCACCCAATCCGCCCCGTTTGCCCGGCCCTCGCATCGATCATTCTGGCATTGTCACTGGTGTCATGCGCGTCTCCTCAAGATAGCGGGAATGCGGCCCCTCCTCCATCGCCAGAGACGGTCGCGATGTCATCGGAGATTCTCGGCGATTGGGGTGTGCTGGGCCCCGATGCCGAACCCGTGACCAACACGAACGAGATACTCCAACGGTCGGACATCGCCATCACAGGCACGATTCGCGGCTACACCGAAGGGACTTACGTCGCGCGAACCAATGGTGTCGTCGTGAGACCCGTCATCGCCAGCATCGAGAATGTAACCGTCCAATTTGGCGACTTGCCGAAGCAGTCTGATGGCGTGCTCTATGTCGCTCTCATTGCACCCGCGGGCATCGAGGCCGTCAGCCGGAGCGTCCCGTAGCTCTGTACGGCTGGCAGATCAACGCTCCAGAAAGGGACGGCGGCGAACCCGGCGGCGTCGAGGGAATCCCGGCCGGACAACCGTTGTACGGGTCGGCTCATCCCGCCGGTCTCGTTTTCCAGCTCGGTTCACCTGACAAGCCGATCCTCGTTTGGCCCGAGCTCGGCGGCGTCGCGCCAGGACTCACTCTTGATAATGTGCTCCCAGGACACGACCTCAAGATCACAGAGGACGAAGCCGCCTATCTGAGCTCCTTCGGCTGAGCCGAAAGCTGCACGTTCGCGCAGGGAGTCGGACGGGCTCGACCGTGTCGACGAATGCCAACCGTGCAGACCCCATGCCTACGCTTCTGCAGCGCATTCCTCGAATCGTTCACTGTGCCTCCTCCGTCCAGGAGAGGGCTGCGTAGCTAGGTCCCGTCCGTCGTGACGACATCGCGTGGCCGGGGCAGTGGCTCAGCCTGAGACTGACGCCGTCAATGTGCGCCGTAGCGCACAGCACCGATACGGTGATTCCATGACCGAAGACCCGGCCGGTTGGGTCCGTGGCGGCTCTGCCCGACGCGTCGCGTTGATCGTGCGCTTCGTGATGGAGCTCGCGCTCCTCATCGGCGCGTTCGCGGCCGCGTGGCGACTCACCACCGGCGGGTGGCAGTGGGCGAGCGGGATCGCCGCGGTGGTCGTCGTCGCGGTGGTGTGGGCGTTGTTCCTCTCGCCGAAAGCAGAGTACCCGCTTCCCGAGGCGGCGCGGCTCGCGATCGAGACAGCACTGGTCTCAGCGGTCGCGATCCTGCTCTCCGTCGGCGGATTGACTGCCGTGGCCGTCATCGGCTTCCTGATCTGGCTCGCCGACCGGATCGCGGTGTCCGTGTTGGATCCTCACCGCGGACGCCGCCCGACGCACCACCGCTGACCTACAGCCGGCGCGACATCTCGATCTCGTCGCCGATCGACGCCGTGAAGTGAACCCCGGTCGCAACGAACCCCGCGCGACGGTACGCGGCCTGCGCACGCAGGTTATCGACGTGGACATCCAGGAAGATCTCCGACAGTCCCTCCGCGCGCGCCCACGCGCCGCAGATGGTCAGGAGGTCGTCGATCACACCGTCCCCGCGAGCCGCAGGGTCCACGAAGACGCCGACGATGATGGCGCGGTCCACCGGACGAAGCACGCCGAACTCGTTGACGGATCCCGCCTGCTGGATCAGCACCGTGGCTGTGCCGATCCACTCCCCCGCGCGCTCTGCGATGAACTGGGCGGCAGTCGAACTGCCCTCCGCCGCATTCTCCGCGCGGTCCTGCCAGAACGAATCCGGCTCCGCGCTGGATGCTTCGACTGTGCTGAGGAACGCGATGTCCGCATCCGGATCGGCGAGCGCGCGCAGACGCAGCTCCTTGACCCGCATCCATTCGTCCGCCCGCACCTGGCGCACGGTCGTGACGATCTCCGAAGGCTCCAGATCAGCCCCGGCAGCGGCGAGTTCGCTCAACGCGCGCGCGCTCGACTCCTGCGCCACGCCAGCGATCAGGTCGGTGAGGACGCGCACCTCGAATCCGGCGTGTACGGCATCCAGCGCGGAGGCGCGGACGCAGTGATCGGTGGCGATCCCCACCACATCGACCTCCGTCACACCATACGAAGCGAGCAGGGCCGCCGTGCCGATGCCATCCTCGGTCGCTCCTTGGAACATCGAGTAGGCCGGGACGCCCTGACCCTTCCGCACGTGGTCCGTGATGGCGGTCGTATCCAGCAGCGGGTCGTAGTCCGCGCCCGGCGTGCCGGCCACGCAGTGCACCGGCCAGGTGTCCACGAAATCGGGGGTGCCGGTGGCGAAATGGCCGCCGTTGTCTCCGTCCGCGTCATGCCAGTCGCGGGATGCCACAATGCGCTCGTACTCACCGGCATGCTCAGCCAGGAAGGCTGTGACGCCCGCTGCCACGGCATCACCTCCGGCGACGGGGAGGGCGCCACCCTCCGTGAAGTCGTTCTGGATGTCCACGATCAGAAGTGCTCGAGCCATAGAGCGAGCCTACGTGTTTCCGCAGGGAAGCACGTCCGGCTCACAGGGCGAAGCTCGGCCAGGTGACAGAGCATCGGGAAACTCGAAAACCCCCGGCGAACCGGGGGTTTTCTATGGAGCCGCTTGTCGGAATCGAACCGACGACCTAGTCATTACGAGTGACTCGCTCTGCCGACTGAGCTAAAGCGGCGGGCCGTGGATCAGCTTACAGCATGTGCCGCTGTGCTCTGAAACCGGTCAGCTTCCGGGCGAGCCGGTTCACTCGCAGCGCAGTCCGTCTTCCGGCGCGGTGCCGTCGATCAGGTAGCCCTCGACGGCGTCGTCGACGCAGTTGCTGCCCTTGCCGTAACCGGTGTGCCCCTCACCTACGCGGGTGATCAGGACGCCCTGCGCCAGCTGATCCGCGAGGTTCACGGACCACTGATACGGCGTGGCCGGGTCGTTGGTGGTGCCGACCACCACGATAGGACCGGTGCCCTCGGCAACGATCGGGGCACGCACGCCGGTCGCCGGGACGGGCCACGACGCGCAGGAGTTGGGACCGTCCCAGAAGTCAGCGATCGTGGGTGCCTCGGCCCGCAGGCGCTCCTCGGCGGCTGCAGAGTCGGTATCGCCCTCATCCGGGTAATCCATGCAGTTGTACGCGGTGAACGCTTCCGTCGAATTGTCCTCGTACTCGCCGGGACCCACGCGGCCGTTGTAAAAGTCCGCCAGCGACATCGCGATGGTGCCGTCACCCTCGAGCGCGCCGGACAGCGCCTGCGACAGGTAGCTCCAGTTGTCCCGGTTGTACATCGCCGCGGAGATCGCCGTCATGAGCGTGTTTCCATCGAGGACGCGCTTGTCCTTCGTGGGCAGCGGAGACGCATCGACCGCGTGCATCAGCGTGGACAGATCAGTGAGCGCCTGATCCACGTCGCCCGAGAACGGGCAGTCCCGCGTGGTGACGCAGTCGGACATGTAGGCACGCAGCGCGGACTCGAACCCCGCCGCCTGCGTGAGCCCCACATCCGTTCCCGAGACGCTCGGATCGATCGCGCCGTCGAGCACCAGTCGTCCCGCTCGCTGCGGGAACTGCTGCGCGTAGCTGGCTCCGAGGAAGGTGCCGTAGGAGTATCCGAGATAGTTCAACTGCTCGTCCCCCAGGACGCCACGGAGGATGTCGAGATCGTTCGCGGCGTTCACCGTGGTGATGAACGGCAGGATCCCGTCCGAGTTCGCGGCGCAGGCCTCCGCAAACGTCGTGCCGCGGGCATCCATCTCGGTGCGTCGTTCCTCGCTGCCCAGCGCGCCGGCATACGGATCGTAGAGCATGGCGTCCTTCTCGTCACCGTCGAGGCACGTCACAGCCGTCGACTCCCCCACACCACGGGGATCGAAGCCGATGACGTCAAAGTGCTCGCGCAGCGGCTTGCCGACAGCGAAGCTCAGCGAATCGCGGATGAGTCCGACACCGCTGGCACCCGGACCACCGGGATTCGTGAGGAGGGATCCCTGGCGCTTGCCCAGTGCGACGCTGCGGATCACCGCGAGCTCGATACTGCGCTCCTCGGGGTGCTCGTAGTCGAGCGGCACCTCCACCGTGGTGCACTGGAAGGTGGTGTTGCAGATCTTCCAGTCCAGCTCCTGCGTGTAGAAGCGGACGAGGTTCTCCGGGACGCCCTCCGTGGAGGCGGGAACGTTCTGATAGATCTCGCCCGCGCCCTTCGGGATCTGCGAGTAGAGACAGGCGCTGAGGGTAAGCGAAGCCGTGACCAGCAGCGCGAGCGCAGCCATCCCCCGTCGCAGCAGCGTGGTCTTCATGGTGTCCTTCCAGTTCCGACCGTGATGAGCAGACTCTCGATCGCGAGCACAGGCGCGGCATTCTGCTGGAGCGCCTCACGAGTGGCCGTGATCGCATCCAGCACGGTGAGAGTGCGCTGTGGCGTCCACTGCTCCGTGCGGGCGCGCGCATCCGCCGCCAGTTCCACGTTGATCAGTCCGTCCGTGCGCCCGAACTGCATCATGGCGATGTCACGGAACAGGGACTGCATATCAGTGAGCACACGGTCCAGGCCATCGCGCAGACTGCGGGTGGCGCGACGCTTCTGGTCATCCTCGAGCGCGTTCAGCTGGGATCGCACGGCGGGAGGGATGGCCGCTCCCTCGACGATGCCGACGGTGCGCAGCAAGGAGGCCCGCTCCGCCTCATCGCGCGCGGCCGTCAGCGCCTTCGCATCTTCCGTGGCAGCCTGCACGATCTGGCCCGCCACCTCGATCACGTCACCGATGGATCGCACCGCCAGCACGCCGCGCAGCGTGGCGTCACGACGTCGACGCGAGGCTTCGTCCGTCGCGAGGCGCTGAGCCATGCCGATGTGGCGCTGCGCGTGCCGCGCGGACTGCTCGGCGATCTCGGCCGACACACCCGTGCGAGCCTGGATGAGGCGAGCGACGTCGGCGACCTCCGGCTCACGCAGACGCAGCGTGCGGACGCGGGAGCGGATCGTGGGCAGCAGATCCGCCTCCGACGGGGCGCACAGCACCCAGACCGTCTCGTCCGGCGGCTCCTCGAGCGCCTTGAGCAGCACGTTGGACGTTCGCTCGGTCATGCGGTCGGCATCCTCGACGACGATCACGCGATGGCGACCGGCGGACGGCGACAGATAGCTGCGCTCGACCAGGGCGCGCGCGTCTTTGATGGAGATGATCACGCCCTCGGTGCGCAGCGCGGAGAGGTCGGGATGCGTGCGCGCCATGACCTGACGCATCGCCTGCTCATCTCCCGGAGGGGCGATCAACGACGCCGCAAAAGCGTAGGCAAGTGTGGAGCGCCCGGAACCAGGAGGACCCGTGATGAGCCAGGCATGCGTCATGCTCGCAGGATCGGCGGCGGCGGAGCGCAGCGTTTCGACAGCGTCGTCCTGCCCCCAGACATCCCCCCAGGGAAGATCCCGGGTGTCGGGGGTGGTCGCCGTGTGCATGGATTCAGCCTAGCGGGGGCCTCCCCCACTGCCTGTGTGGTCAGTGCAGGCGGGCGACGACCGCTGCGCGGATCCGGTCGGCGATCTCGTCGACCGAGCCGGCGGCGTCCACGATGAGGAAGCGCCCCGGTTCGGCCTCCGCGAGTGCCAGGTAGGCGGCGCGCACGCGCGCGTGGAAACTGTCGCCCTCTGCCTCGAGTCGGTCGAACGGCTTGTCCGCCGCGTTCAGACGCGTGCGGGCGGTGGATTCGTCGATATCGAGCAGGATCGTCAGATCGGGCAGCGCACCGTCGGTCGCCCACAGCGAGAGGTTGCGAACCTCGTCAGCATCCAGCACCCGCCCGGCCCCCTGATACGCGACCGACGAGTCCAGGTACCGATCCTGCAGCACGACGTCACCGCGCTCCAGCGCCGGACGCACGACAGTGGCCACGTGGTGGGCGCGATCGGCCGCGTACAGCAGCGCCTCGGCGCGCGGCACGATGTCGCCGCGATGGTGCAGCACGATGTCGCGGATGAGCTGCCCGACCTCGGTGCCGCCCGGCTCGCGGGTGCGCACGACCGTGCGGCTCTGCTCCTCAAGCCACGCAGTCAGCAACTCGGACTGCGTGGTCTTCCCAGACCCGTCTCCGCCCTCGACCGTGATCCAGAGGCCGTGCGGCGTACTCACTCCGCGGCGTCCGTCGTCTTCTTCGCGGCAGGCTTGCGGGTCGTGGCCGGCTTCTTGGCGGCGGTGGACTTGGCGGCGGCGGACTTCGTCGCCGTCGTCTTCGTCGCCGTCGTCTTCGTCGCCGTCGTCCGTGCGGTGGTCGTCTTCTTCGCCGCGGCAGTCGTCTTCTTCGCCGCAGTGGTCGTGGTCTTCTTGGCCGCCGTCTTGCGCTTCGGGGCCGGCCCCTTGGCGCGCTTGTCGGCGAGCATCTGCACCGCGATCTCGAACGTGACGTCGTCGGGCGTCTGGCCTCGCGGGATCGTCACGTTGGTCTCACCGTCGGTGACGTACGCACCGAAGCGCCCATCCCGGATCCGGATGGGCTTGCCGCTGACGGGGTCGGCCTCGAACTCCTTGAGCGCACTGCTCGCGCGGCGAGCACCGTACTTCGGCTGTGCGTAGAGCTCCAGCGCCTCGGGGAGGGTGATGTCGAAGATCTGAGACTCCGTCGGCAGGGAGCGGGAGTCGGTCCCCTTCTTCAGGTACGGCCCGAATCGGCCGTTCTGGGCGGTGATCTCCTCCTCCGTGGCGGGGTCGACGCCCACCACGCGCGGCAGGTCGAGAAGCTGCAACGCCGTGGCGAGATCGAGGGTGTCCACCGACATCGACTTGAAGAGCGACGCGGTGCGCGGCTTCGGCTCCTCCACCTTCTTGGTGCGGCGCTTGGGCTTCTCCTCGACCTCTCCGGTCTCCTCGTTGACGTCCTCATCCGACGGCGGATCGATCTCCTGCACGTACGGACCGAATCGGCCGTCCTTGACGACGATCAGCTTGCCGTTGCTGGAGTTCTCCCCGAGCACCCGGTCACCCGCGACCGGTGCGTCGATGAGTTCCTGAGCCTTGGCGGCCGTGAGCTCGTCCGGCGCGAGGTCTTCCGGGATGTTGACGATACGCGGCTTCGCATCAGGGGCCGACGGATCCGCCACCTCCAGGTACGGTCCGTACCGACCGAAACGCAGCGTGGCGTTGTCGGTGATGCGGGTGGCGTTGAGGGCGCGCGCGTCGATCTCGCCGACGTTGTCGACGATGTTGCGGAGCCCGGTGTGATCGTCCGAGCCGAAGTAGAATTCCTTCAGCCAGTCGGCACGGTGCTGCTCGCCGCGGGCGATCGCGTCGAGGTCATCCTCGAGCGCGGCGGTGAAGTCGTAATCCACCAGCTCGGAGAAGTTCTCCTCCAGCAGGCGGACCACGCTGAATGCCATCCAGCTGGGCACGAGGGCCTGGCCGCGCTTGCTCACGTAACCGCGATCGATGATCGTGTCAATGATGCTGGCGAACGTCGACGGACGACCGATGCCGCGCTCTTCGAGTGCCTTCACCAGCGACGCCTCGGTGTAGCGGGGCTTGGGGGTGGTGCGGTGGTCCTTCGCCTGAACGTCGGAGACGCCGACGGACGAGCCGACAGCGAGCGCGGGAAGGGACTGGTCGGCTGAGGCGTCAGAGTCGCGGCGACGCTCGTCCTTGCCCTCCTCGTACGCCTCAAGGAAGCCCTTGAACGTGTACACGGTGCCCGACGCAGTGAACTCTGCGGACTGCCCAGCGGCGTCGACGGCAATGGTGACCGTGGTGGTCTCGAACTTCGCGTCGGACATCTGGCTGGCGACCGTGCGCTTCCAGATGAGGTCGTAGAGGCGCAGCTCGTCACGATCCAGAGCGGACGACACCGACGCCGGGGTGCGGAAGTGCTCACCCGACGGACGGATGGCCTCGTGGGCCTCCTGAGCGTTCTTGGACTTCGACTTGTAGAGGCGGGGCTTCAGCGGCACGGCCTTCTCGCCATACAGCGACACGGCCTGCTCGCGTGCGGCGGTGATCGCCTGCGAGCTCAGCGCGACCGAGTCGGTACGCATATAGGTGATGTACCCCTTCTCGTAGAGACGCTGCGCGGTGGACATCGCGATCTTCGCCGTCATCGAGAGCTTGCGTCCGGCCTCCTGCTGGAGGGTGGACGTGGTGAACGGAGCATACGGGCTGCGGGTGCCGGGCTTGGCCTCGACCTTGGTGACTTCGCCCGTACCGGTCGTCGTGACGGCGGCGGCCAGCGCAGTGGCGGCGGCTTCGTCGAGAACGACGACGGCCTTCTTCAGCTCACCCTTGTCATCGAAGTCGGCACCGCGCGCGAGGGGCGCGCCGTCGAGGCGGACGAGGCGGATGCCGAAGGCGGCACCGGAGGCCGAGGCTTCCGCCTCCACGTCCCAGTACGCAGCCGAGACGAACGCCATGCGCTCACGCTCACGGTCAACGACCATTCGCGTGGCGGCGGACTGCACCCGGCCGGCGGACAGGCCGGGCTGAACCTTGTACCAGAGGACGGGGCTGACGTCCCAGCCGTAGAGACGGTCGAGGATGCGGCGAGTCTCCTGGGCATCGACCAGTGCGGTGTCCAGCTCGCGGGTGTTACCCACGGCGGCCTGGATCGCGTCCTTCGTGATCTCGTGGAAGACCATGCGCTTGACGGGAACCTTGGGCTTCAGGGTCTCCAGAAGGTGCCACGCGATGGCCTCGCCCTCGCGGTCTTCATCGGTGGCGAGCAGGAGCTCGTCGGCATTCTTCAGAGCTCGCTTGAGTTCGCTGACGGTCTTCGTCTTGCGCTCCGAGACCACGTAGAACGGATCGAAGTCGTTGTCGACGTCGATGGAGTACTTCCCGTACGCCGCCTTCTTGTCAGCGGGGATGCTCTTCTTGTCGGCGAGGTCACGGATGTGCCCCACTGAGGACAGCACCTCGTAGTCGTCACCCAGGTAGCCCTGGATGGACCGCATCTTCGTCGGAGACTCGACGATGACGAGCTTCTTGCCGTTTGCCACGGAGCGTCCTTCCTTCGACAGCACACCATACACGCCGTTTTCGCGGCGGTGGCTGTGACGCACATGATCGGGTCCCGCGGTGGAGGGAGCTCCATCTGCGGGTCGGGAGCCGGATCGGGGCGCGGTGGGCGCGATGATCGGGGGCTGATCAACCAGCCTACGGCCTGTTCATGATGGTTCGGTGCACGCCTCCCGGGCACGTCTCAGCCGAGCGGAACTAGCGCCTCGGGCGCAACGTCAATCGAGCGATGCGGCTCACGCGTTCCCTCCGTCGAGCTGGCGCCCGCCCCGGTTGTCACGTTCACCGCGCCACGCTCGGTGGCGGGTTCGACCAGCCTGAGCGTGTGGTCGTCGGCTGGCAGAGGGCCGATAACCCTAGGGCCGACCGACGACCACGCGCGCAGGTCGTGCTAGCGGCTGGGCTCATGACCCAGCGTCCATTTGGCTGTGCGTGCGCCCGCGGTGCCTCTCATCCAGGCGGCCCGGCACGAGCACGCGTCATCCAGGCGGCCCGGCACGAGCACGCGCAGCGGCGGTGAGAATGCCTCGGTTCGCATGCACCACCACGGTCGCGACGGCACCGCTCACAGCGCACCAGTCCACGACAGCGCCGTTGGCCGCAGCGACGTCGCCGGCCCGGACGCAGGGGTCACCGGGAATCACCCCGGTGACCGCATCAGCGGCCGCGAGCGCGGCGGCGTCCGCGGCAGCAGCCGCGCGCTGGGAGAGCACCCCTGCCTCGCCGACGATGACGGCGCCCGTCAGAAACGTGCAGGTGGCGACCAAGACGCTGACGGCCGTTGCCACACCGGACATTCGTCCTTCCTTTCTCTCTGGCTCATCGATGGGGAGCGACGTGGTGGACACGTGCCTCTGTCACAGACCGCCCGACAGCGCGCATGCGCGGGCCGAGATGGTGATGGTCGCTTCACCGAACAAGGGCATGGGCGCAGAAGCGCTCACGCACACGAGGTCGCCCTCGGTGCCTGAGCCGACCTGTGCTCCGGGCACAGCGGCCGTAACCGCTGCCGATGCTCTCCCACCGTCTTCGCCACGGGCGAGCAGGCGGGCGGCGTCAGCCACGGCGTCTTGGAGAAGCACTCGTTGTCCTTGCGCCGAGACTGCGCCGACAGCGAGTGCCAGCACCAGCAGCACGGCGGGCAGCGTCACGGCGAACTCCGCCGCGACGCCGCCCCGTTCGTCGCGCCGCGCTCCCCTCGTGAACGAGACCACGGCACGACGGATCACGGCACCGAGAGTGCGCGGTGGACCAGGTCGGTGAGGATGCCCCGCACCTCGTCGGATCTCATGATGACAACCAACATCCCGGCAAACGCCACCGCCGCCATGGTCGCGATGGCATATTCCGCGGTCGCCGCACCGCTCTCGTCGCTCAGCGAGGCGAGCAATCGGGTGGGGCCCGTTCCCGATCTGATCGATGGCAGAGCACCGCGCTGGACGGCTGCTGCGATCTGCGCACGCGAGCGCCTCCGGGTCGCTGCACTGGTCAAGGTGTTCATCTCTTCTCCTGTTCATGGGCACGGTTTGCGGGCAGGGCACGTCGGGGACGGAATCAGCGAGCCGATCCGGGTTCGGGAGGACGGGGGAGCGATGCGGATCATCACCACACCACCGGCGTTGAGGCAAGCACGCTGAGGATCATCGGCGCGACGCCGAGCAGGAAGAAGGCCGGCAGAGTGCACGCCCCGAGCGGGAGCAGCAGCCGACTGCCCAGTTGTGCGGCGGCGAGTCGCCCGCGGGTGCGTGCGCTCTGGCGATCATCCGCTGCCGCGGCTCGGAGCAACTCGGCCGCGGGGACGCCCGCGACCCGGGACAGCTCCAGGACCCGCGTCGTGGTGCTCTGGTCGCCGCCCGGATCAGCGTCTTCGACGAGGGCGGAGGCGCGAGAAGCCGACGCTCCCCCGGAGAGGGCAATCGCGGTGAGCTCCGCGCGCAGCCCGGGCATGTCTGTTCGCCGCGACGCCGATCGGATCAGACGAGCGGACCACCAGCGGCCGAGGAGCATCATGCCGGCACCGCCGATCACGCTGGCAGCACCGAACGGAGTGCCGACGACCACCCCGAGGATGTCGAAACCCAGCGCACCGCCGAGGACGAGACCCGCGGCAGGCAACCAGCTCATCAGGCGGGCGGTCATCGCTGGTTCAGCGAGAGCGATGGCGACATCGTCCGCCGCCTCAGCCGCGTCGCGCGCGGCCCCGGCGATGGCGCGCAGGCTCTCAGCGAGCGGAGCACCTACCTCGGCGGCGATCCGCCACGCACCGGCGACGGCACGCCAGTGCTCGCCCTCCTGCTCTACCGAGTCTGCGACACGTTGACCGCTGCGCATGCGCGCGACGATGGACTCCGCCGGCCCGCCGTCGACCTCCGCGACGAACTGCCATGCCCGTTCCGGCGCGATCCCGGCGCGCAGAAGTACCGCCAGACGCTGCGCCGTCTCCGCGACCACCCGACGTTGTTCGGCGCGGCGTCGGTCAGCGCCCCGCATCGGAGGCGCTCTCAGACGTAGCGGGCACCGACGGTGCCGGCACGAAGGTCCACGCCCCGCTGCGGTAACGCTCACGCGCCGGAGTGGGGACGACGTGCTCCTTCGGACGCGGTAGAGCAACGGCGTAGTCCGCGGTGTCGTTATCAGCGGTGTCGTTCTCGGTGATCCGATGACCAATCGCGCCGTTGCCGATGGCGCGACGGTCTGTCGTTCCCTTGTCGGTGGCCCGATGGCCAATCGCGCCGTTGCCGGTGTCGTCGCGGCGCGTTGTGCCGGTGCCAATGGTCCCGCGGTCGGGCGCGCCGTTGCCAATGGCCCCACGGGCGGGCCCACCGTTGTCGATGGCACCGCGGTCAGGCTCGCTGTCGCCCGTGGCGCTGGCGTCCCACCCCGCGACAAGGCGAGCCCATTGCGCGTCGAGCTCCGCCGACGTCAGCGCCGGTTCAGTGCGAGGCGCACGCAGCGCCCGCATGCTCCGCTCACTCCACCCCCGGTCATCGGGAGTGTCGCCGTCTTCGGACCCGTTCCTGTTGGGAGAGATGCCACGATCGAACGACGACCCACGATCGAGCGAAGCCCCACGATGGGGGGAAGAGTCACGATGGAGGGAAGAATCGCGGTCGAAGGAACTACCGCCTTCATGCGAACGACCGCTGTTCCCCGAGAGGCCATTCTCCCCGGACCCCTCATCCTGCGCCCCACCATCCTGCAACCCACCATCCCGCGGGGACGTGCCGCGAGTTCGCGGTGAGTCGTGAGGGCCGGCCGGGGCTGACCGCGGCGAGATCCTGAGACGCTCTCGCCACTGGTCGAAGGTTGGCAGCACGCCACGGACCGCATCCTCGGAACCTGCTGTGCTGTCGGGATCGGAGCTGGCCTCCGGCGTCGTCCGGCGCCGGCGAAGCGCCGGTTCGGTCGCGCCCACGGAGCGATCGGGGATCCGGCGCGGCGTCTGGTGGGACATCGCCGAAGTCGATGAGGCCGCAGGCCTCGTGTCGGTGATCGCCAGCGAATCGCGGCTCGATGCGGCGACACGATGCCAGTCGCCGTCTGCGGTGTAGTGCGATCGGGCCACGGCCTCGCGTGCCGGCCGACCATCGTCGGGGTCGACCGCACGTGGAGGCCGCTCCGCGCGAACCTCGGCCACACGAGTTCGCGGCGGAACGAACCCTCTGCCGGAAGCGGCACCCGCCCGAGCCGCAGCTCCGGAATGCGTGTCCGCCCCGGCTCCTCCGACGGCGCTCACTCCGGCCGCAGCAGGCACCTCCGACCTGGGCGTCGCATCGCGGGCCCCCGCCCCTGCCTGTGCCGGTGATTCTGCCGCAGCCACCGCACGGCGCCGTGATCGACGTGTCACCGCGGGAGCAGGGATGTGCGGAACCTCCTTCGGCACCACGAACAGCCGGCCGTCGACGATACGGAACTCGCCTACCGCCGCGACTCGGCGCCGTCCGTCGGCGTCACGCTCGAGGTGGATCACGAACTCGATGGCGCTGGTGACTTGCCGTGCGAGCGTCGTCTCGTCAAGCCCGGCCAACGCGCCGAGAGCCTCCAGCCGAGTCGCGACGTCGGCGAGACTGTTGGCGTGCACGGTGCCCGCCCCGCCGTCATGCCCGGTGTTGAGGGCGCTCAGCAGCTCGCGCACCTCAGCGCCACGGCATTCACCGATGACCAGGCGGTCAGGCTTCATCCGCAGAGCTTCGCGGACCAGTCGCGCGAGACCGACCTCCCCCGCGCCCTCCAGATTGGCCTGCCGAGACTCCAGTGCGACGTGATGCGGATGATCCAGCGCGATCTCCGCCACGTCTTCGATGGTGACGATCCGCTCGGTCGGCGGAGCTTCACCGAGGAGCGCCGACAGCAGCGTGGTCTTGCCGACCCCGGCGGCACCGCTGACCAGCAGGTTCGCTCGACGCGCCACCGCCTCCCGCAGCACCATCTCGAGACTGTGATCGATCATGCCCTGCTGCACGAGGGTGGCGAGAGTCGTCGCGGCGAAGCGCGGGATGCGGATGGACAGCGTCGTGCCAGCAGTCGCGATCGGCGCCAGGACCGCGTGAACACGGATGCCGCCGCGCAGCCGAACATCCACGCACGGATGTGCGTCGTCAACGTGCCGCCCGCCCTGCGCGATGAGCTCGGAGGCCAGTTCGCGCACCTCGCGTTCGGATGCGGTCCAGTCGGGAACGGGCTCGGTTCCGGAGCCCCGATCGATGAACATTCCGCGCGAGCCGTTCACGAACACGTCGGTGACGAGCGGATCCTCCAGCTGCGCGCGAAACGGAGCGAGAGCATCCTCGATGGCGATTTCCTGCGCCTTCGGCGCGGGTGCGATGACGAATCCAGGTCCCATACCGCGAGCGTAGGCAAGCCGCGGGGAGGCTGGAGCGAGAAGGCTCGGGACGAGAAGAACTTCGCGGCCGAACACGCTTGGGGAGAGACAGAGAGAAGGTGGCATCCCGTGGGGGGGAACAGGATGCCACCTGACGCGATGACCGCCCTTGGGGGTGCGGCGGCCTCGCCCATGCCAGGATCTATTGATCGGCCAGCACCGATCTTACGCATCCGGTGGCACCGAGCACAAGCCATGTTCAGACCCCTCACAAACCGCCGTGCACTACTCCTTTCCGGCAGTAGTCTGGGCGCGAGGAGCGAAGTAGATTCGCCACAGCCGCGATGGAGCGGCCTTCGTCATTTCATCGCAAAGGAGCATGCGCATGAGCAGTCAGATCGATCACCTGTTGAACGAATCACGACGATTCCCGCCGACGGCCGAGTTCACGGCACAGGCCAACGCCACGGCGGATCTCTACGACGAGGCCGCCGACTGCGAAGCCTTCTGGGCGAAGCAGGCACGCGATCTGATCACCTGGCACACGCCCTTCACGGAGGTGCTCGACTGGTCCAACCCACCGTTCGCGAAGTGGTTCGCCGACGGAAAGCTGAATGTCGCCTACAACTGCCTGGACCGTCATGTCGAGGCCGGCAACGGCGACCGCGTCGCGCTGCTGTGGGAGGGCGAGCCGGGCGATTCTCGTGCGGTCACCTACGCCGAGCTCACCGACACGGTCAAGCGCATGGCCAACGTGCTTGAGGGCCTCGGCGTCACCCAGGGCGACCGCGTGGCGATCTACATGCCGATGATCCCTGAGGCCACCGCTGCGATGCTCGCGTGCGCACGCATCGGCGCGATCCACTCGGTGGTCTTCGGAGGCTTCTCCGTGGACAGTCTGCGTTCGCGCATCGATGACGCCGGCGCGAAGGTCGTCATCACGGCCGATGGCGGCTACCGCAAGGGTCGTGTCTCCTCTCTGAAGCCGGCCGTGGATCAGGCGCTTGCCGATCGCAACGGCGAAGGCTCCCAGGCCACGGTGGAGCACGTGATCGTGGTCAAGCGCGGCGAGAACGAGATCGCCTGGGACGCCGAGCGCGACATCTGGTGGCACGAGGCCGTGGAAGCCGCGAACCCCGAACACGAGGCGCAGGGCTTCGACGCCGAGTCGCCGCTGTTCATCCTGTACACCTCGGGCACCACGGGTAAGCCCAAGGGCATCGTGCACACCTCGGGGGGCTACATCACTCAGGCCGCCTACACCAACCGTGTGGTCCACGACCTGCACCCGGAGACCGACGTCTACTGGTGCACCGCCGACATCGGCTGGGTCACCGGCCACACCTATGTGACCTACGGTCCGCTGGCGAACGGCGCGACGCAGGTGATGTACGAAGGAACGCCCGACGCGCCGCACCCGGGCCGCTGGTGGGAGATCATCCAGAAGTACGGCGTCACGATCCTGTACGCGGCACCCACGGCCGTACGCTCGTTCATGAAGACCGGTCGCCAGATCCCCGAGCAGTACGACCTGTCCTCGATCCGCCTCCTCGGATCGGTGGGCGAGCCCATCAACCCCGAGGCGTGGATGTGGTACCGCGAGGTCATCGGCGGCGGTTCGGCCCCGATCGTGGACACCTGGTGGCAGACCGAGACGGGCGCGATCATGATCAGCCCGCTGCCCGGTGTGACCGAGCTTACGCCCGGATCCGCGCAGATCCCGGTCCCCGGCATCGACGTCGCCATCGTCGATGAGGCCGGAAACCCGGTCGAGGACGGCAACGGCGGGCTGCTCGTGATCACGCGGCCGTGGCCGAGCATGCTGCGCGGCATCTGGGGCGACCCGGATCGCTACGTGGAGACCTACTGGAAGATGTTCGCCGACAAGGGCTACTACTTCGCCGGCGATGGCGCGCGCAAGGACGAGGACGGCGACATCTGGCTGCTCGGTCGCGTGGATGACGTGATGAACGTCTCCGGCCACCGCCTGTCCACCGCTGAGATCGAGTCCGCGCTCGTCGCACACGAGGCCACCGCGGAAGCAGCTGTGGTGGGTGCGAACGACGAGACCACCGGCCAGGCCGTTGTGGCGTTCGTGATCATCAAGGAGAACTACATCAAGACGCATCAGGTGGACGGCCTGGCCGACACGCTGCGGCTCTGGGTGGGACAGCAGATCGGACCGATCGCACGCCCGCGCGACGTCTACATCGTCGGCGAGCTGCCCAAGACCCGCTCCGGCAAGATCATGCGTCGACTGCTGCGCGACGTCGCCGAGGGTCGCGAAGTCGGCGACACCACCACTCTCGCCGACACCGCCGTGATGAGCGTGATCTCCAAGCAGGTCAAGTAGTCACCCCACATACGCGAAGGCCCGACTGTTCCCGCTCCGGAACGGCCGGGCCTTCGTCCATCTCAGGCGAGGCCGAGCTCCGCGCCAGGAATAGCCGCCAGCAGCTCCCGCGTGTACTCGTGCTGCGGTGCGTCGAAGATCTGCTCCGGGGTGCCGCTCTCCACGATCCGACCGCGCTGCATCACGTGCACCTCGTCCGAGATCATGCGCACCACGGCGAGGTCGTGGCTGATGAAGAGGTAGCTGAGTCCAAGGCGCTGCTGCAGGTCCGCGAGCAGGTCGAGGATCTGCGCCTGCACCAGCACGTCCAGCGCCGACACGGCCTCGTCGAGCACGACCAGCTCCGGCTCGAGAGCGAGGGCACGAGCGATCGCCACCCGCTGACGCTGGCCGCCGGACAGCTCGTGCGGCAGGCGCGTGGCCATCGCCGCGGGCAGCGCCACGCTGTCCAACAGCTCCGCAACGCGGGCGCGCCGCGACGCGGGCGTGCCGACGCGGTGCACCGCCATCGGCTCCTCGATGCTCTGCTGCACCGTATAGCGCGGGTCGAGAGAGGCGAACGGATTCTGGAACACCGGCTGGATCCGGCGGCGCAGCGCGAACATCTGCCGACGTCGTGCACGCGCGATGTCGATGCCGTCGATCGTGATCGTGCCGTTCGTGACATCCTCGAGACCCAGCACCATGTTGGCGGTGGTCGACTTGCCCGACCCGGACTCCCCCACGATGGACACGGTGCGTCCGCGCGGGATCTCAAAACTCACACCGTCGACGGCGGTGAACGTGGTGGGACCGCCCGCCACGGGGTTGCGCAGCGAGAACACCTTCGTGAGGTCCGAGACCACGACCAGCGGCTCAGCGGACGTGACCGCGCGCTCCGGCAACGGCTCGCGACGACTGGACAGACTGGGGGCCGCCGCGATGAGCTGCTTCGTGTATTCGTGCTGCGGGTTGCGCAGCACCTCATCGCTGGTACCCGTCTCCACCACGTCGCCGCGGAACATCACGACGATCCGATCGGCACGTTCGGCCGCGAGCGCCAGATCATGAGTAATAAGGAACACGGCGGTGCCGAGCTCGTCGGTGAGGGTGTCGAGCTGATCGAGGATACGCCGCTGCACGGTGACATCGAGCGCCGAGGTGGGTTCATCAGCGATCAGCAGTCGTGGTCGGCAGGCCAGCCCCATAGCGATCAGCACGCGCTGGCGCATACCACCGGAGAACTCATGCGGGTACTGACGCGCGCGGTTTCGAGCGTCGGGGATGCCGACCATGTCGAGCAGCTCGATGACGCGCTCGGTGGTCTTCTCGCCCTTGGTGAGCCCGTGCACCTCCAGCGCCTCGCCGATCTGATCCCCCACGCGCATCAGCGGATTGAGGTTGGACATCGGGTCCTGCGGCACGAGGCCGATACCCGCGCCACGCAGGCTCACCATCTGATGCTCGCTGAGCTCGGTGATCTCCCGCCCGTCGAAGCGAACGCTGCCACCGGTGATGCGCCCGTTCTCGGGAAGCAGCCGGTTGATCGCCGCCGCGGTCGTCGACTTCCCCGAGCCGGATTCACCGACGACGGCGACGGTCTCGCCCGCTGCGACGTCGATCGAGACGCCCTTCACCGCGGTGACGGTCTCGGATCCGGAGCGGAAGGCGATCGAGAGGTTCTCGATGCGCAGAACGGGTTCCGTGCTCATGATGTGCTCTCCCAGGTGAGGTTCGGGACCGCGCTGAGCGCGTCGGTCCAGATGGAGTCGGTGGTTCGCGGCTCGGGTGCGAGCAGGCGATTGCTCAGCACGGCCACCGCGGTGGCGGCTTCGGGAAGAACGCCGAACGCGCATCCGGTGAAGCCGGGGTGCCAGATGATGCGGTAGTCGAAGCCGTCCAGACGGGCTCGGCCCGTGCGCCAGCCCAGCGCCTGACCGGGATCTGCACCCTCGGTGAAGAAGTCAGCGACGACGCGCTCGTCGACGAAGTCCCCGGAGAGCAGCGCGCGTCCCAGTGCGAGCAGATCCGCAACCGTAGTGAAGAGGCCGGCATGACCGGAGACGCCTCCGAAGGCGTGTGCGGCGTTCCCGTCGTTGACGACGCCGCGGATGTCCGCCGCCCGCCAGGTGAATCCTGGGTCGGTGAGCAGGACGGGATACGGCTCTCCGGTGCGCACCATGCGCTGCTCGGTCGCGTCACCGTGACCGCTGACCACCGCGTCGGCCACCGGCCCGTACCCGGTCGAGGTCAGCCCCAGCGGCTCGGCCACGAGTGCTCGCACAGCCTCATCGAGGGGTGCGCCGGCAACCGCCGACACGATCCGCCCGAGAATCATGAAGCCGAGGTCCGAGTAGTGCCGTCCGGCACCCGGCTCGTAACGCAGCGGCAGCTCGCATACCGTCTTCCACGGATCGGACGTGAAGTAGAGCGGCTGCCATTCCCACAGCCCGGCTCGGTGAGTGAGAAGGTCGCGGATGCTCGCGTCCGCCGCACTGCGCAGCTCCGGCAGGATGCTGCCTGCGGGGACGTCCAGATCGAGCGCGCCGTGGGAAACCAGACGCATCAGCGCCGATGTGGTGGCGGCGACTTTGGTCACCGACGCGACATCGAATCTCGATGAGGGCGTGACCGCGTGTCCGGCTCCGTCCACACCGCCCGCGGCGATGTCGATCGCCTCGGTGACGGATGTGCCGACGACAACACCGCTGGGTGGGTTCGGCCCGGTCAGGATCCGTGCGACGGCTGCCCTGGCGCTCATCTCGTCCCCTCCGTGATGGTCTGAATCCCGAGCCCCGGGAGGCTGCTCAAGATGATGCGGTCCTCGTCGTAGTGCGCCCCGCCCACAACAGGTGATCCGACGAGCCAGAGCCCGCCATCCAGGTCGTGGACGCGATCAGGCGCGCAAGCGCCCGCGACGGCTGCGGCGGACGCCACACCCACCGCGCTCTCCAGCATGCAGCCGACGAGCACGCCGACCCCCGCATCGTGCGCCCGTGCGGCGAGGCGCAGCGCGGCGGTGGGGCCGCCGCTCTTGGCGAGCTTGAGGTTGACGGCATCGGCGGCACCGAGCGCGAGGATCCGATCCAGATCGTCGGCGGTGCGCACCGCCTCGTCCGCGAGAATCGGGATACCCACTCGCCTCCGCACCTCGGCCAGGCCGGCGATATCCGCGGCAGCGACGGGCTGTTCCACCAGCTCGATCGCGATGCCCGCGGACTCGACGCCACGAAGGCATTCGATCGCGTCCTCGGTGCTCCACGCCTGATTCGCGTCGATGCGGACCCGGACATCGTCGCCGATCGCGGACCGAACGGCGCGCATCAGGGCCACCAGGTCGGTCGCCGCATTCACCTTCAGTTTGATCGTTCCGAATCCCTGCGCTACGGCCGTACCGGCGGCCGCTTCCGTGGCGGGAATGGATGCAGCAGAGAGAGTCATGTCCGTTCGAACCGACAGCGATCCGGCACCGAGGCCAGCGCCAAACGTCTCCCCGGCGCGCTGCGCGGCCAGGTCCAGCACAGCGCATTCGACAGCGCTGCGCGCTGCGGCGTTGCCCCAAACGGCGGCCGAGATCGCGTCCGGCAGGTCTGGATCGGCAGCATCGCGCCCGCGCATCGCGTCGGCGAGCGGTCCCTCGACGGCGGCCGTCACGGACTCGGGGCTCTCCCCCGTCACCCGCCAGCTCACCGCCGCTTCACCCCAGCCGGACCGTCCGGAGTCATCACGCGCCTCGACGAGTGTCACGTCGAGGTGATCCGCGCGACGCACGGCGGTGACGAATGGCTGCGCGAGCGCGAGCCGACGGCAATGGACCAGGAGCTGTGTGATCACACGATCACCTTCTCCATCTGCTGTTCCGTGCTGCCGAACTCCTCTTCCACACGGGTGGTGCCGGTCGGCTCCCACCCTCGGGACCGGTAGAACGCCACCGACGGCGCGTTATCGGCGAACACCCACAGTCGCGCGCGATCGAAACCGGCTGCGGCGATCCGCGCGACGGCCGCATCGAGCAGTGTCGATCCGATGCCGGCGCCATGAATGTCGGGATCGACATACAGCGAATGGACGTCGTCAGCCGACCAGCGCGTCACGCCGACGACTGCCCCGTCGCGCACGGCCACGAGACTCGCACCTTCCGCCGCGTCGAGCACTCGACGCCACAGGGCAGCCGCGCGCTCATCCGTCGTCGCCGCGATCGTCTCATCCGCGAGGATTCCGCGATAGCTCTCGCGAAAGCAGCGGAGGAACAGCGCGGTGATCGCCGCATGATCATCGGCAACAGCAAAACGGAGGGTGAGAGGAGTCATGCGGATTCCAGGCGCAGGTCTCGCAGCACCCGAACGGGGGCGGGAAGCTGCAGCGGCCCGGCACCGGGCGTGATCGTGCCGAGCACCCGCGGTTCGCGCGCACCGGTGCCGCCCGGGACGATCGCGGGAACAGCGTGCAGTGTGCACCAGCCGATGAGCGCGAGGAGGATCGCCTCCTTGGCATCGGCAGGAGCACCCAGCTCGTCGGCCAGCACGACCTCCGTGCCGGGAAGGCCGGCGCGGAGCCCTTCGAGGATCACCGGGTTGCGCACGCCTCCGCCGGAGACCGCGAGGTAGCCGACGTCCGCGCGACGGACGTCGTCCACGATCGTGCGAATCGTGAGTTCCGTCAGGGTGGCGATGAGATCGGCGGGAGCCACCTCACGGCCGAGCGCCGCAACGTGCTGGTGGACGTACGGCAGGTGGAACAGCTCCTTGCCCGTGCTCTTCGGGGCCGGTTGCTCGTAGTACGGCTCGGTGAGGAAGGACGCCAGCAGCTCGTCATCCACGGTGCCCGAGCGAGCGATCGTGCCATCGGCGTCGAATCCCAACGGGTTCAGGCCCAGGTCGGTGACCACTGCGTCGATCAGGGCACCGGCAGGACCGATGTCGTACGCCACCACCGAGCCGTCGCGGATGACGGTGACGTTGGAGATGCCGCCCATGTTCAGAGCCGCAGCGGTGCCGCGACCGCGCAGCAGCAGTTCGTCCAGGAACGACACGAGCGGTGCGCCGTGGCCGCCCGCGGTGATGTCGCGAATCCGCACGTCCGAGATCACGGGTGCGCCGGTCAGCTCCGCGATCCACGCGGGCTGGCCGATCTGCAGCGTTCCGCGCGCATGCCCGTCCTGCACCCAGTGAAACACCGTCTGTCCGTGGGAGCAGATCGCATCGACCTCACCCGCGGCGGCGATGGAGGATGCCGCAGCATCGGCGAAGGCCTGGCCCACCAGAGTGTCCAGCTCGCACATCTCGGCGAACGTGGTGGGACGCGGCGGCAGCGCGTCGATGATGCGCTGGCGCAATGCCGGCTCGTACGGGGTCTCCGCGGTGTGCACGACGCGGCCCACGAGGTGGCCGTCGCCCTCTTGGAAATCGACAATCGCGGCATCGATCCCGTCGTGGGACGTGCCCGAGATCAGTCCGAGAATGCGCATGGGTACTCCTGTTCCGACGCGGGGCGCCGGGATTGCGAGGCGGGTGCCGCCGGGTGAACGGCACGAGGGGGTCGGATCATCGCTTGCCCCGGTTGCGGGGATCGAGACTGTCACGCAGGCCGTCACCGAGGAGGTTCAGGCCCACCACGAGCAGCACCACCACGACACCGGGCGCGATCATGGTCCACGGCGCCACCATGATCAGCGTGCGGGCCTCGAAGATCATCGATCCGAGCGAGGGCGCGGGCGGTGGGGCGCCGAGGCCGAGGAAGCTCAGCGCCGCCTCTGTGAGCACCGCCCACGACAGCGACAGTGTGACCTGGACGATGATGATCGAGGTCAGGTTGGGGATCACGTGACGAAACACCGTGGTGATGCTGGACTGGCCGGTGCTCTTGGCCGCCTTCACATACTCCACTTCCCGCAGCGTGAGCACGGGTCCGCGCGTCACACGGATGAAGATCGGCACGTAGACGATGGCGATCGCTACCGCGATGGTGAACCAGTTCCGCTCGAACACCGAGGCCAGCGCGAGAGCCAGCAGCAGCGGCGGGAAGGCGAACAGAATGTTGGTGATGGCCGTCACGACGCCATCCGAGATGCCACGGTAGAAGCCGGCGAACACACCCGCGAGGGTACCGACGACGGTGGCGAAGGCCACGGCGACCACGGCGATGAGACCGGAGTTGGCGACACCCGCGGCGACTCGTACGAAGACGTCGCGACCGAACTGATCGGTGCCGAACCAGTGCGCACCACTCGGCGGCTGCAGGCGGGACGGCGGATCCTGCGCCAGCGGGTCGTACGGCAGCCAGCCGAATGCCGACGCGAGGCTCAGGAGCGTGAGGATCATGACGAGGATCAGGCCGATAAGGCCCGACCGGCTGCGCAGCAGCAGGCGAACGCGTTCGCGCAGCTGACCGCCGCCGGGGGCGATCGCGGTGGTGGAGAGGTCGCTCATGATGCACGCACCCGGGGGTCGATGATCCGGTAGAGGAGGTCCGTCAGCAGGTTCACGATGACGAAGGACAGCGCGATGATCAGCACCGTCGACTGCACCAGTGCGTATTCCTTCTGCTGGATCCCCAGCAGCACCTGGCGACCGATCCCGGGCAGCGAGAAGATCTGCTCCACCACGACGGCACCGCCGAGGAGGTAGCCGAACTGGAGTCCGGTCATCGTGACGATCGGCACCAGGGCGTTGCCGAGGACGTGGGTGAACTGCAGGCGCCGCGCGGGCACTCCCTTGGCGCGCGCGGTGCGGATGAAGTCGTTGTTGCGAACCTCCAGCACCGCCGTGCGTGTCGTCCGCATGATCGGGGCCGCGATGCCGAACGCGAGCACGAATGCGGGCATCAGCATCTGCTGGAGGTTGAGGCCCGGATTGACCCACAGCGGGGCGTATCCCTGGCCGTTCGGGTTGTAGCCGAACGATGCCGCGAACACCGCGAGCAGCGCGGTTCCCAGCAGGAAGGCGGGGATCGAGAGCCCGGCAAGGCCCACCACCTGGCCCACGGCGTCGCGCGGCGAGTCGGGCTTGGACGCGGAGAGCATGCCGAGCGGGATGCCGATCACGAGCGCCAGCACGATCGACAGGAGAGCGAGCTCGATCGTCACGGGCAGCGAGGCCGCAGTGAGATCGGCGACGCTCATCTGCGCGCGGGAGGAGAACCCGAGGTTTCCGACGAAGATGTTGCCGAGCCAGGAGAAGAACTGCACGATCAGCGGCTGGTCGATGCCGTAGTAGGCCTCCAGCGCCTGCCGCTGCTCGGGCGTCAGCGACGCGCCCTCTGTGCCCAGGCTCGCGGTGATCTGGTCGCCGGGGATGGCGCGCAGCATCACGAACACGAAGACGGCGACGCCGAACAGCGTGCCGATCGCGGCGAGGATTTTCCGCAGCCAGACGTTGCGGAGGATCGATCTCAGCATGGATCAGCTCCCGTGGGGTTCGTGTGAGCGTGCGGGGCGGGCGCGATGCCCGCCCCGCACGTCGGATCAGTTCAGACCGGTGGTACGCAGCGACTGCAGCGAGCCGTTGGCCATCGGGGTGAAGCCGGTCACGTTCGACGTGGTGGCGGTGTAGGTGTAGCTCGTGAACATCCAGATCCACGCGGCGTTGTTCTCGAGCTCGTCGGAAACCTGCTCGTAGATCTTCTTGCGCTCAGCGGGATCGCTGGTGGCCTTGCCGTCCGCGAACAGCTTGTCCAGTTCGGGCGAGCTGTAGCCCGCCACCTGGTTCAGGTTTCCGGTGCTGGTGAAGTAGCGCGAGTACATGCCGTCCGGGTCCGGACGACCACCGTTGAGAGCGACGGCAGCGTCGAAGTCGCCGGCCTTCCAGCGCTCGACGTACGCACCGGACTCCAGCACATCCAGCTTCAGCGTGATGCCGGCCTCCGCCAGCTGCGACTTGAGGTTCTGCGCCTCGTTCACCGAGGTGGCGTACTCTCCCTGCGACACGATCGTGGTCAGCTCGACGCCGCCCTCCTTGCCCGCCTTCTTCAGGTACTCCTTGGCCTTGTCCAGGTCGCGAGTGGGGCAGGGGCGGGCGTCCGGGTCGGAGCGGTAGGCCGGCGACGTGATGGGTCCCGTCACCTCGCCCTCGCCGAGTGCCGCGGTGTCCAGCACCTGCTGGCGATCGACGGCGCACTGAATGGCCAGGCGGACGTTGACGTCGGAGACGGCGTCCTTGTGCGCGTTCAGCTGCAGAGCGTGGTAGCTCAACTGCGGGGTCTTCTCCACCGTGATGGTGCCGGTCTCAGCGGTCTGGGCCACCAGCGGGTCGTTGAACACCGCGAACTGCACGTTGCCGGACTGCATGGCCGACACGATCGAGGACTCGTCCGGGATCACGCGGAACTCGACCGAGTCGAGGACCGCCTTGTCGCCCCAGTAGGCCTCGTTGCGCTTGAGCGTGATCGACTGGCTCGGCGTGCGGCTGTCGAAGCTGAAGGCACCGGTCCCGTTGGGCTTGGTCTCCAGGGACGCCTCGGCGTCATCGCTGGAGAGCATCGCCATGTTCACGACGGCGAGGTTGGCGAACAGGGCGGCGTCCGGCGACTTCATCGTGAGCACGACGGTGCTCGCGTCCGGTGCGGCGACCGAGGCCACAGAAGCCAGCGATGCGGCCGAGACCGCGGCCGTGTCCGGGTTCATGATGGCCTCGAGCGAGTGCTTCACATCGGCCGAGTCGAAGGCGCTGCCGTCGGCGAATGTCACGCCGCTGCGCAGCGTGAAGGTGACGGTGAGGCCGTCTTCGGAGACGTCCCACTTCTCGGCGAGTCCGGGAACCACATTCAGGTCCGCGTCGAACTCGGTGAGCGTGCCGTAGAGGTTCTGCAGCACGTTGACCGCCTGGAACTGCGTGGCCTTCCACGGGTCCAGGGTGTCGGGGTCGCTGGTCACACCGATGACGAGCGCGCCGCCCGCAGCGGCAGCACCGCTGCCCTCGGGTGCCGAGCTCGGCGACGTGGTGCCACCACCGGAGGTGCAACCGGTGGCGACCAGCGCCAGCGCGGCCACGAGGCCGGTCGTAGCGAGGGTGACGCGCATCCTGCGCGATCCTGCGTTCATGAGGACTCCTCTTCAGATGCCTCGCCTGGCGATGGGTGCTGTGCCGCCGAGGAGAGCATCGGTGATCTCGATTGGCACAAAAGTACACCAGAACGTCCACAGATGAAACTTTTTTCCACGCACGGTAGTGTCATGCCCGAAAGAGGAGTTCCGATGAGCCCAACGACCGCCCGCGATGATGCGAGCGCGACCACCGTCCTCGTCCGCATGCGGGCGATGATGCCCGAGCTTCGACCCACGGAGAAGCGGATCGCCGACTTCTTCCTCGGTGACCCCCTCACCGCCGCGGAGACGTCCGTCGGGCTGATCGCCACAGCATGCGACACGTCCACCACCTCGGTGATGCGCTTCGTTCAGCGCCTCGGTTACGCGCACATGAAGCAGCTGCGCGCCGATGTTCTCGCCGCGAGCGTGAGCGAGCGACTCATGGCCGAGCGACTGACCGAGGCCCGAGGCGACATCGAGCGCGACGACAGCATGGACGACATCGTCGCCAAGGTGTCACTCGCCGAGACCCTCTCGATCGCCGACACCGCGCGCACGCTGGATACGTCGGAGCTCGCTCGCGCCGTGGAGATCGTGTCGCGCGCGGCGCGCGTCGATGTCTTCGGACTCGGGGCGAGCGCTTTCATCGGCCTGGATCTGCAGCAGAAGCTCAACCGCATCGGCCGCACTGCGCTGTCCTGGAACGACGCCCACGCCGCGTGGACGTCTGCGGCAACGTACGACGCCACGAGCGTCGCGATCGCGGTCTCCCACTCCGGAAACACCAGCGACACGGTCGAGTACCTCTCATTGGCCCGGGCCCGCGGTGCGGCCACGATCGCCATCACGAATCATGCCGGTGCACCGCTCGCCCAGCAGGCCGATATCGTCCTCACCACGGCGGCGCGCGAGACCGGGTTCCGCTCCGGCGCCCTGGGCAGTCGCATCGCCCAGCTGATGGTGGTCGACTGTCTCTTCATCGGCGTCGCAAGCTCGGACTACGACGCGTCGATGAGTGCGCTGCACTCCACGTACGACGCCATCCAGCGCATGCGAAGCCGCTGACGTGAACGCGCGCGCAGCGGTCTACCTGGCATTCGCCGGGCTCGGCATCACGACCGCCACCTTCCCCGCCCTCATTCCCGCCCGAGCTGCGGCGGACGGCGAGCAGGTGCTGCTGGCCGCCCCGATGCTGTTCTTCGGGCTGCTGATCGGTGTGCTCGTGACCACCGCCGTTGGCGCGCGGCTGCGCCCGACGCGGATCGCAGGGATCGGGTCCGCGATTCAAGCTGTCGCGCTGATCGCGATTCTCGTCTCTCCCGGAGCCATCGGATTCATCGCGGCGGCCCTGATCGGCGGACTGGGGTTCGGCGTCTCCGAGGCCGCCGGAAACCTCATTGCCCGGGCGGCAGCGCAGTCCGCGGGAACCGCCGGACTGCTGGCGCGACTCACCGGCGTGGTGGCGGTGGTCGCTGCCACGGTGCCGCTGTTGTTCGCGGTTGCTGCCGTCGATGTGTGGCGGATCGTCCTCGTGATCGCGCTCGCCGCCGGGCATGCCGTGACCGGTGCGCTGTTGTGGCGCTCGCCGCTGCCCGTTTCACGCCCGGCGAGCAAGGGAGCACGGCTGGGCCAGCGCACGACGCTGCTCGTGGTCGCGGTGACGCTCGCGCTTTTCGTGGGCGTGGAGAGTGTGTTCGCAGGCTGGTCCGCGGTGTTCGGAGAGCGTCTGGCGCACCTGTCCCCCACCGCCGCGTCGATCGCGACCACGATGTACTGGGGTGTCGTAGCCGTCGGCCGCTTCGGTTTCGCCGTCCTCGTGCACCGGGGGCATCCGCCGCGGCGCACCTTCATCCTCGGGATGATCCTCGCGACTGTGCTGCTCGGAGTCGCAGCGACCGTTCGCGACACCGCACCACTCGTGGCGCTGGGATGCATCGCGATCGTGGTCGCCACCCTCGCCACCGGCTATGCGGCACTGGTCGGCATCGGACTGGACACGGCGTCCGACGCGCAGGCTCCTCGCGTGGTCGGGATCCTGGTCGCCTGCGGCGCGACCGGCGGGACGGCGATCCCGGCTCTCCTGCTCGCCACGACCGGCGATCCCACCGCGATGGCGGCGCTCCTGATCTGCGCGGCACTCACCGCCGTCATTGCCGTCATGTCGGGTGTCGTCGCTTCTCGACTCGCCTCCGTGGCGGCGTCCTCCCACGGTTCTTGAGCACTCTTGTTCTGGCTGGTGCGGTTGCTGAGCGAGCGACGCGAGACGTCGGCGCTCAGCAACCGTGACGCCGAACGCACGAACGGCCTCCACCATCGGGCGGAGGCCGTTCACCAGGCAGGTCGTCAGGCGACGGTGAAGATCACCTCGACCTCGACGGGCGCGTCGAGGGGAAGCACGGGCACGCCCACGGCGGAGCGTGCGTGCACGCCGGCGTCGCCGAAGATGTCACCGAAGAGGACCGAGGCGCCGTTGATGACACCCGGCTGTCCCGTGAACTCGGGCACGGACGCCACGAAACCGGTGAGCTTGAGCACCCCGGTGATGTTGTCGACGCCGCCGACGATCGCCGCTGCGGCGGCAAGCGCGTTCAACGCCGACTGACGCGCATACGACTGTGCGTCAGGCGCCGGAACAAGCCCGTGTCCCTCCCCCACCTTGCCGGTGGCGGGAAGCGCGCCGGAGACCATGGGAAGCTGACCCGACGTGTAGACGAGGTCACCGTGGCGGACCGCCGGCACATAGGCGGCGACGGGTGCCGCGACCGGGGGAAGCTCGATGCCGAGCTCGGCGAGACGTGCGGAAACGGTCATGCTCACTCCTGGAACTGCTGGGCGGCCTGCGCCGCGGAGGCGAGGCCGGTGTTGGCGGGTGCCGCGTCCGTGACGGGGCGCTTGAAGTAGCCGACGAGACCGCCCTCGGGTCCGGTCACCACCTGCACCAGCTCCCAGCCCTGCTTTCCCCAGTTGTTGAGGATGGCTGCGGTGTTGTGGATGAGCAGGGGCGTCGTCAGGTATTCCCACGTGGTCATTGAAAGCTCCGAATGCGGCGAATGAGAGGCCGTCCTCTCAGGGAGCGGCATTAGCATCTAGCCTATGCCTCGAACCAAACGCACGGCCAGCGGCGTCGTCGGCGGCCTCCTCGGCCTCGTCGGCCTCAGTGCCATCGCCGGTGTTCTCGTCACCGCGACCGTCACTCCCGCCATCGCCGTCGGCGGCACCGCGGCGACCGGCGCGATCTCGATGTTCAACGAGTTGCCCCCGATGCTTGAAATCGACACGACGATGCTGCCGTCGACGTTCTACGCCAAGGACCCGGCAAGCGGACAGTACGTCGAGATGGCGAAGTTCTACGAGCAGAACCGCGACCCGGTTACCCTCGACCAGGTTGCTCCGGTCATGATCGATGCTCTCCTGTCCAGTGAGGACAACCGCTTCTACACCCACGGGGGCGTCGACCTGACGGGTACGACGCGAGCCCTGCTCGGCAAACTGGTCAGCGGTGGAGATTCTGACGGTGGTGGTTCTTCCATCACCCAGCAGTATGTGAAGAACGTCCTGATGCAGCAGTGCGAGCGCGAAACCGCCCCGGGCGACATCGAAGCAATCAACAAGTGCTGGTCCGACTACGCCATCCAGGAGGGCATGGAGGGCATCGAGCGCAAGCTTCGTGAGATGCGCTACGCGATCACCCTGGAGCAGCAGTACACCAAAGAGGAGATCCTTCTCGGATACCTCAACATCGCGTCCTGGGGCGGGCTGACCTACGGCATCGAGGCCGCAGCTCAGCGCTACTACAGCGTTCCTGCGTCGCAACTCAACCTGAACCAGGCGGCCACGCTGGCCGGTATGGTGCAGTCACCGAACAACTATCGACTCGACCAGCCCGAGAACGAGAAGAACGGCGCAGCGGATGGCTATTCGCTCGCGAAGGATCGCCGCGACACCGTGCTGTTCAATCTGAACAAGGACGGGAAGATCACGAAGGAGGAGTACGACGCCACGCTCGCCGCTCCCATCGAACCCGTGATCAAGGACCTCAAGAAAGGCTGCGCTACGGCAGCCGGAGCCGAGTATTTCTGCACCCTGGTGCAGGAGAGCATCCTCTCCGACCCCGCTTTCGGTGCCGAGCAGGAGGATCGCGAACTCCTCCTCAACCGTGGTGGCCTGAAGGTCTACACCACGCTGGACTGGAACCTGCAGACGCGGGCTAACGACGCGATGCACTCCCTCGTTCCGGCCGCAATGGACGGAATCCTCGTTGGTTCATCGGGACTGAACATCGAAGCATCGACGGGTCGCGTCCTGAGTCTGACGCAAAACACAAGCTACGACCCTGTGGGCGGAACCCCGGGTACAACTCCGCTGGTCTTCGCGGGTGACTACCGATGGGGCGATCAGAGCACAGGGTTCTCGGTCGGCTCGACGTTCAAGGTCTTTACGCTGATCGACTGGCTTGAAAAGGGAAAGTCCCTGAATGAGCAGCTCGATGGCAGGTACCGTAAGAATTTCACATCGCACTGCGGCGACGACTCCGTCACGGGCACGTCAGAGAACTTCGCGAGCAACCCCGGCTACCGAGGGACGCCACTGAGGTTCACCAAGGACTCCCTGAACACCGGGTTCTTCGCGATGGCGGAGCAGCTCGACGTGTGCGAGATCATCGACGTCGCCAAGCGCTTCGGTGCGGTCGACGGCCGCGAAGGAACGGACCCGGACACCAGCCGGCCCTTCGACTTCGACAAGGTGCTGTTCACCCTTCTTGGCTCCGGCAACGTCTCGCCGCTCGGAATGGGCGGCGCGTACGCCGCTCTCGCCAACGGCGGCGTCTACCACAAGCCACGTCTCATCGACAGCGTTCAGAACGCTGATGGCTCCGAGATTGACCTCGGCATCAACCCGGCTGGAACGCCCGTGACGACCCCTGAAGTGGCTGCGACTGCGCTCTACGCGCTGCGCGGCGTCATGGAAGGCGGCGGAACTGGATCGCAGGGTAACCCCTATGACGGCACCATGGTGGGCGGTAAGACCGGAACGCACCAGTCCCAGCAGACCTGGCTTATCCAGACCAGCTCCCGTGTCACGAGCGTGGCGTGGGTGGGACAGTACAACGGCGACGTCCCCGTAGAGAGCACGTGGGTCGACCAGGCAGGCATGATGCTCAACAACATCCGCTACTATCTCGGTGCCGATCTTCAGCGGGCGGCGGACGAGTTCTACCCGGCGCCCGACTTCCCAGCACCAGATCAGAACCTCATCCGTGTCGTGTACAAGGATCTCCCCAGCGTGGTCGGGATGACCGTTGATCAAGCCACCAAGGTCCTGGAGGACGCCGGCTTCCAGGTGTCCGTCGGATCCCCGGTGGATGCTGACGAAGCGGCCGGAACCATCACCTCGCAGGATCCGGGCGCCGGCAAAGCCGCGGGCGGGACGCTCGTGACGATCACGCCCAGCAACGGCAAGGGCAAACCCGACGACTCGAAGGGCAATGTCACGATCCCCGACGTTACGGGGCAGTCGTTCCAGAAGGCCGTAACGGCTCTCCAGCAGGCGGGATTCTTGTCACTCCTGCAGACCTGCAACACCGATAGCAACGCCCCTGGCAATGGTGTAGTCACGGGGACGAATCCGGCAGGCAATACCAAGGCGAAAACGGACACCACGGTGACCATCACGTACTCAGCCAAGACCTGCGGCTGATGACCATGACCACGGACACCACTGACTGATGCGATCCGCAGCACGCCAGGCCCTCACCGCCCTCGGGGCGGTGGGGGTGGCCGGTGCCGCTGCCCTCACGTGGGGCATCGGCATCGAACGTCATCTCTACACGCTCCGCCAGCACACCGTCGCGGTACTCCCCGAGGGCAGCGACCCGATTCGTATCCTGCACATCTCGGATGTGCACATGGCACCGTGGCAGGTACGCAAGCAGGCGTGGCTGGCATCGCTCGCCTCCCTGCGCCCGGACCTCATCATCGATACCGGCGACAACCTCGGCCATGAGGACGCCCTCCGCGGCATCCAAGCCGGATTCGCCGGCTTCGCAGGCGTTGCGGGGGCGTACGTCTACGGATCGAACGATGTCTTCAGTCCCGCGCCACGCAACCCCCTCCGGTACTTCACCGGTCCGTCGAAGTTCATCGAGGATGCGCCACGGCTCGACATCGAAGGCCTCGACTCGTTCCTCTCAGACGGCCTCGGTTGGAACAGCGTCGACAACGCCGCAGCCTCCGTGGACATCCGAGGGCACCGCGTCGACATCATCGGAACGGGCGACGCGCATCGGCAGTGGGATCGCCTCGACGAGCTTCCGGCGCATGCGGCTGCGCTGCGGGCCGAGGAGTCCGATCTGCCACGGCTCACCATCGGGGTGACGCACGCCCCCTACCGCCGTGTCTTGGATGCATTCGCGGCAGAAGGTGCCGACATGATCTTCGCCGGCCACACGCACGGCGGACAGATCCGCATCCCCGGTGTCGGTGCTCTGGTGGCCAACTGCGACATCCCACTGTCGCAGTCGCGGGGGCTCAGTTCGTGGCCGTCCGCGACACGCCCGATCCCCCTCAATGTGAGCGCAGGACTCGGTCACTCGATCTACGCGCCGATCCGCTTCGCGTGCCGTCCAGAGGCGTCGCTGATCACCCTGGTGCCCCGAAAAGGGTGACTTTTGGTCAAGATCACCTCACCCGATCAGGTAGACTGAATGAGTTGTCATCAACGGGGTGTGGCGCAGCTTGGTAGCGCGCTTCGTTCGGGACGAAGAGGCCGCAGGTTCAAATCCTGTCACCCCGACACAATCGCTGAAGGGCCGGTTCATCAGAACCGGCCCTTCGGTGTTTCCCCTCTCCGAGGACAAGACGTCGCCCTAACAGCCGCGCGGGTGTTCTCAGGTTCCGCGTCAAGAATGGCTGACACAGGGGAAGCACAGAGATGACCCGCTCCATCAGAAGACCGATCGCGGTCGCGCGACTCGCGTTCGGCACGATCATCGTTGGTATCCTCACGTACACATTCGGCCTGCTCGCGAACACGCACGGCATCTCGCTGATCGACTACTTCGGGTTCTTCACCAACCTCACCAGCCTCCTCACCGCGATCGTGCTGATCCTGACCGGCGCGGCGGGGTGGACCCGGCATTCGTTCTCCGTCCCCCTCACGCTGGCCCGCGCGGTGGCCACCGCGTGCATGATGCTGGTCGCCATCATCTACAACGTGCTCGTTCCCGGCACCGGAGCCGCGCCGCCGTGGGTGAGCGCGGTGCTCCACATCGCGTTGCCCGCACTCATGCTCCTGGACTGGATCGTGATCCGCGACCACCCCGGCGTCCAGTGGCGACACTTCTGGGTGCTGCTTCCCTATCCGCTGGTGTGGCTGGTGGTCGTCTTGATCCGTGGTGTCACCGACGGGTGGGTTCCCTACGGCTTCCTGCTCCCCGAACGCGGGTGGCCGAACATCCTGTTGACGTCGCTCGGGCTGCTCCTCGCTCTCGGAGCGGCAGGGATGGTGGTGTGGGCGACGCGCGGTTCATCGCCTGGGCTGTCCGGGCAGCGTACAGAAGCTCCTCGCTAAACTGGTGGCTTCCCGGACAAAGGATCATCTGCCGTGCCTGCACCGAAGCTCGTCGCCTTCGATCTCGACGACACTCTCGCTCCATCGAAGTCCCCCGTGAACCCGCGCATCGCGCAACTGCTCGTGGAGCTTGCCGAGCGTGTCGAGGTGGCGATCATCTCCGGCGGACAGTGGGAGCAGTTTCGCAGCCAGGTGCTCGCCTACCTCCCGGCGGGTTCGGAGGGTGCACTGGAGCGCCTGCATCTGATGCCCACGTGCGGCACCCAGTACTTCCGGCATGACGGCTCGGCCTTCGCCGCCGTCTACGCCGATTACCTCACCGACGATGAGAAGGAGCGCGCGATCGCGGCGCTGCGCTCGGAGGCAGCGCGCCTCGGGCTCTGGGAACCGAACCCGGCGGGCGATGTGATCGAGGACCGTGGATCGCAGATCACCTTCTCCGCGCTCGGACAGCGAGCTGCCCTTGACGACAAGAAGGCGTGGGATCCCACGGGTGCCAAGAAGTCGGCCCTGCGTGAGGCCGTTGCCGCACTGGTTCCGGATCTCGAGGTCCGTTCGGGTGGGTCAACCTCCATCGACATCACCCGTATCGGCATCGACAAGGCCTACGGGATGACGCGGCTGGCGGAAGCGACCGGCATCGCGTTCTCCGACATGCTCTTCTACGGCGACCGTCTCGACGAGGGCGGCAACGACTACCCGGTGCTCACTCTCGGGGTGCCCGCTCGCGCCGTCGAGGGCTGGGAGGACACCGCGGCACACCTCGATGCCCTGCTGCTGGAGCTCCCGGTCCGGGTCTGACCCCGCTTGTCGGGTCGGTACTGCGGATGCGGCCGACACATGAACATGCGCCGAGTCCATGACCCGCGTGGCGTTGCCCTCATGAACTGGGCGCATGTTCATGGACTCACCACAGGCATCACGCGCGAAAGGCCGGATGAGACGTCTCATCCGGCCCTTCCTACCTGTCGGTCAGCTCGCGGCCACGTCCTTGGCCTTGGCCGCCTTCGCCGGGGCCTTGACGGATCGCGCCGACTTGTTGGCCGGAACGGTGCGCGGCTGGTCGGCGGTCATCGCCTCGGCGACGTCCGCGAACGGCTTCGCGATGGGCTGCAGTCGCGACAGCTGCGTGACGTGCTTCGGGCTGAGCTCCTCGATGCTCGCGGCCTCTAGCAGCTTCATCGTGCGCTCGATCTCGGTGCCGAGAATCGAGATGGTCTTGTCCACACCGCGACGCCCGCCGGCCATCAGACCGTAAAGGTACGCGCGGCCGACGAGCGTGAACTTCGCACCCAGTGCTACGGAGGCCACGATGTCAGCGCCGTTCATGATGCCGGTGTCGACGTGGATCTCCATGTCGGAACCGAGCTCCTTCACCACGTGCGGCAGCAGGTGGAACGGGATCGGCGCACGGTCGAGCTGGCGCCCACCGTGGTTGGAAAGCACGATGCCGTCGACGCCCTTGTCGGCGAGGAGCAGCGCATCCTCGACGGTCTGCACGCCCTTCACCATGATCTTGCCCGGCCACAGCGAGCGGATGATCTCCAGGTCATCGAAGGAGATGGTCGGGTCCATGGCAGCGTTGAGCAGGTCGCCGACAGTGCCGCCGGTTGACGAGAGCGACGCGAACTCGAGCTTCGGGGTGGTGAGGAAGTTGATCCACCAGGCCGGACGTGGAATCGCGTTGATGACCACGCCGGGCGTCAGCTGAGGCGGGATCGAGAAGCCGGCGCGCTTGTCACGCAGACGCGCACCCGCGACAGGGGTGTCCACCGTGAAGAACAGCGTGTCGAATCCGGCGGCGGCGGCACGACGGACGAGGTCGTAGGAGACCTCGCGGTCGCGCATCACGTAGAGCTGGAACCAGTTGCGGCCGTTCGGGTTGTTCGCCTTCACGTCCTCGATCGATGTGGTGCCGAGAGTGGACAGTGTGAATGGGATGCCGGCGGCGCCCGCGGCACCGGAACCGGCGATCTCGCCCTCGGTTTGCATCATGCGCGTGAAGCCGGTGGGCGCGATGCCGAACGGCATCGAAGACGTGCCGCCGAGCACCTCGGTGGTCATGTCGACCTCAGGCACACTGCGCAGGATCGACGGGTGAAACTCCACATCCTCGAACGCCTGGCGCGCGCGTGCGAGCGACAGTTCGCCCTCGGCGGCGCCCTCGGTGTAGTCGAAGGGCGCACGAGGGGTGCGGCGCTGAGCGATGGTGCGCAGGTCGGCGATCGTGAGCGCCTTCTCCAGGCGACGATCGGTGGGGTTCAGGGTGGGCTTCTTGAACTTCATGAGCTCGGCGAGCTCGATGGGGTTCGGGAACTGGCGCTTGACCATCAGGCGCTTTCCTCTCGCTGTGCGGTGTGCATGTTGTGGGGGTCGAGGGAGATCGCGGCGTAGTAGCCCGCGATGTGGTCGTGGGTGCGGGTCGAGGCGGCCTCGGGGTCGGCCTCGCGGATCGCCGCGATGATGCTGCGGTGCTCCGCGCGAAGGCGATCGGCCATCGTGGGCCAATCCGCGAGGCGAGCGGCCCCGTCGCGCACGTAGGTCTCGATGCTGTGGCGAAGCCCGGCCATCGTCGCGATGATGACCTGGTTGCCCGCGGCCGATGCCAGCGCGAGGTGAAACGCGGCGTCCAGAGCAAGAAACTCCTCGGGCGTGACGTCGGGGGCATCCATGGCGTCCAGCAGCGCGGCTGCCGCGCCCAGATCGCCACCGACCCGAGCAAGGTCGCCGGCGACGGCGGACTCCAGGATCAGTCGAGTGCGCACGATGTCCGCCACCCGGAATCCACTGGCCGCAACCTGCAGGCGCATGAGCGCGCTCATTCCACCTTCCGGCGTGGCGACGATGATCGCGCCTGCGTTGGGGCCGGATCCCGTGGCCGTGCGGATGAGGCCCATGACCTCCAGCACGCGCAGCGCTTCGCGGACGCTGGACCGGCCGACGCCGAGGTCAGCGGACAGGATCCGTTCGCCGGGAAGTCGATCTCCCGGCACAAGGTCGCCGGACAGCAATCGGGATTCGACATGCTCGATGACGTTCTGCCATGCCTTCGGCGCCGCCTCGCCCGTGCTCTCGCTCATCCTCGCCCCGTCGCTCGAACGCCGCTCCCGCGGTCGTCACTGTGGTCCGACCACAGCGTATCACTGTGGTCGGACCACACACAATGCTCATGATCCTCCGCAGGAAGGCACACCCATACACCGCGAGACTTCCGTCTGTGGGCGAGAATCAGCGCAACGCGGCGATTGTCACCCACAGACGGAAGTCTCGCGGGACATGGTGCGGACTTCAGGGGGCGAGGACGCCGCCGGATTCCTCGAGATAGCAGGAGCCGCAGAGCGACTCGTACGTGACGAAGTGCTCATCGCGGACATCGGACGTGGCGGCATCGATGGCAACCTGGTCGCCGTCGAACACAAACCGACCATCGATCACACGGCCGTTGAAGACGGCCTTGCGACCGCACCGGCAGATCGTCTTCAGTTCTTCGAGGGAGTGGGCGATCTCCAGCAGCCGGCGCGAACCGGGAAAAGCCGCGGTGCGGAAATCACTGCGAATCCCGTAGGCCAGCACGGGAATCCCGTCCAGCACGGCGATACGGAACAGATCATCGATCTGAGTCGGGGTGAGAAACTGCGCTTCATCGACGAGCACGCACGCGATGTCTCCGACGCCGCCAGGGATGAGGGCCTCAGCAGCGTGAGCGAGGAGTCGCTCACGATACTCGCGCACCACGGTGCGAGCGTCATCGCCCGGGTGGAGGAGGAAGTCGACGTCGCGCGTCATGCCGAGGCGGGACTCGATCTGCCCGGCACCCTTGGTATCGATGGCCGGCTTCGTCAGCAACACGGTCTGACCGCGCTCCTCGTAGTTGTACGCGGCCTGGAGCAGTGCAGTGGACTTGCCCGAGTTCATCGCGCCGTATCGGAAGTAGAGTTTGGCCACCGGACGAGTCTACGGACTCGAACCGACACTCGAAGCGCGCAGCGGTCGCCGTCGGCCGCGTAGCGCGAGGATCGCAACCTCAGCCGCGCGACGCGAGGAACGCAGCGCGGCCACACGGCGCGACGATCACGAGCGCACAACGTGAGGACTCAAAGCGCCCCGCGCGAGGACCCAAGCGCCCCGCGCGAGGATCGCAACCTCAGCCGCGAAACGCGAGCGGCGCAGCCTCAGGCGCGTAGCGCGAGGAGCCTCCGGCGCGCAGCGCGAGGAGCCTCCGGCGCGCAGCACGAGGAGCCTCCGGCGCGCGGCGCAGCCTCAGGCGCGGAGGGCGAGGGTGAAGGGCAGCACGCGGGTGGCACCTGCCGCACGGAGCACGGACGAGGCAGCCTGCAGCGTCCATCGGCTGTCGGCGATGTCGTCGACCAACAGCACAGGGCCGGCGGGAATGTCGAGCCCCGTGGCGTGGAGTGTGCCCCAGACACGCGACAGGCGGAACGCGCTGTTGCCGCCGGTCTCAGATGCGGTACCGATGGCCGTGGTGGCGAGCTCGCCGAGGTACGGAAGCCGTCCCAGACCAGCGAGCCCCTGGGCGAGCGACGACACCAGCTGTGGGCGGGTGCGAGACGGAACGGAGACAACGGCGACGGGCCGCTCCGCCCACGACCACTCCCCCAACACGCGCGCGCAGGCGTTGAGCACGGCCGGCTGCAGAGGCGCATCCGCGGCTCCGGCCGCGAAGATCTCGCGCATGGTATTGCCCCACCCGAGGTCGGTCAGCCGGGCAAGGGCGCGACCCTCGTCGTATCGCTCGTCGACCGGGATGCGTCCGGTCAGGCTGAGCCCGAGGGACCCCATCCCCGTGGGCCATTGCGCGCGCGGCTCGATCACCGCACCGACACGATCCATGGCGGTGCGAGCCTCTTCCGCCGCGAACGATGCGACCTGCGCATCGATCCAGGCTCCGGCGCAGTTGTCGCAGCGCCCACAGGGTGCGGCAGTAGCGTCGTCCAGCGCGCGTTGGAGGAACATCATCCGACACTCGGTGGTGCGCTCGTACGCGAGCATCGCTTCCTGCTCTGCCCGGCGGGCGGCGGCGATTCGCCCATAGCGCTCGGCATCGTAGGTCCACGGCTGGCCCGTGCCGACCCAGCCCCCCTGGACCCGACGGACCGCGCCATCGACGTCCAGCACCTTGAGGAGAAGTTCGAGGCGGGACCGGCGAATGTCGACGCGCGCTTCCAGCGCAGGGGTCGACATCGGCGCGTCGCCGAGCGTGGTGATCACTCGCTCGGCGCGCTCCTGGTCGGGCATGGACGATGTGGCAAAGTACTCCCAGATCTCCGTGTCTTCCGGGCCGGGCAGCAGCAGAACATCGGCTCGATCCGTTGCGCGACCCGCGCGACCGACCTGCTGGTAATAGGCGACGGGCGACGACGGAGCGCCGAGGTGCACCACGAACCCGAGGTCGGGTTTGTCGAATCCCATGCCCAGGGCCGACGTGGCAACCAGCGCCTTCACCTCGTTGCGTCGCAGTTTGTGCTCGAGCTCTTCGCGCTCTTCGACCGGCGTCTGGCCGGAGTAGGCGTAGGCGTCGATACCCGCGGTCCGCATGGCTCGCGCGGTGTCTTCCGCGGCAGCCACCGTCAGCGTGTAGACGATCCCCGACCCGGCGAGATCACCGATGTGGGTGATCAGCCAGGCGAGGCGCGTGACCGCATCCGGCAGTCGCAGCACGCCGAGTCGCAGTGACGCCCGCGCAAGCGGACCACGAATGGTCAGCACATCAGTGTTGGCCGTCTCCATCTGCTCGGCGATATCGGCGACAACGCGGCTGTTAGCCGTGGCCGTTGTCGCAAGCACCGGGACGGTGGGATCGAGTTCGGCGATGAGGTCGCGCAGACGCCGATAGTCGGGCCGGAAATCGTGACCCCAGTCGCTGATGCAGTGCGCCTCATCCACCACGAGCAAGCCCATGCGCCGAACGAGTGACGGCAGCTGGTTCTCCCGGAAGGCAGGGTTGTTCAGTCGTTCCGGCGAGACGAGGAGCACGTCGATCTCGTCGTTCTCCAGCGCCGCCGACACCGTGGTCCATTCGTGCGCGTTGGTGGAGTTGATGGCGACGGCTCTCACGCCGCTGCGCTCGGCAGCGGCAATCTGGTCTCGCATGAGGGCGAGCAGCGGCGAGACGAGCACCGTGGGGCCGGCACCGCGCTCACGCAGCAACGCCGTGGCGACGAAGTAGACAGCGGACTTTCCCCACCCCGTGCGCTGGACCACCAGTGCACGACGATGTCCGTCGACGAGTGCTTCGATGGCCTCGAACTGCCCATCGTGGAAGTCCGCATCGTCCCGCCCCACCAGGGAGCGCAGGATCCGTCGTGCCGCCTCGCGGGTGTTCTCGCTCATCACTCCACCCTGCCACGGGGCACCGACATTGGCTGTGGCCCCGATGCGCCTACGCCGCGGAGGTGTCGAGCGGGACGCCGCGCTCCCACGACTCGATGGGGCCGGGAACCACGACGAACGTCGGCGCGGCGGCGGGCCCGGTGAGCTTCGGAAGCCACGCCGGATCGCGCACGATCACCTTGGTCCGCAACCATTCCAGCTCGTACGCGAGCTGCCCCTCCGTCACTGGGATCCGCGGATTCTCCGCATCCACGACGCCGATACGCGTGGCGTCGAAACGGTAGCCGCGCGCGGTCGCCTCGATCTGGAGCGCCGTGAGGAAGTGACCGATCGCGGCTGACGGATCGTCGGCTTCACGGAAGCGCTCGAGCTGCGGGTGGCGGGTGTAGCCGCGAGTCCCGCCAGCCAGGACCTTCTGCGCGAGAAGCCCCTCGCGCCAGCACGCAACCAGGGCCGCCCGGTCGAGGATGGACGGATCCAGAGACCACAGGCGCATATATCGAGCCTACTGGCCGCTGCCGGAAGCCCGCCGCCGAGGCCCGACGCCCGCGCGATGGTCTCAGAAGGCGCACCGATGCACCCCGACAACGACAGCAAGTGAGACCAAACCGCTCGGTGGTCTCAGAAGACGCACCGATGCGCACCGACAGCGACAGCAAGTGAGACCAAACCACTCGGTGGTCCCAGAAACGGTGGTCTCAGAAACTGCACGCCATCACCCCGACGTCGACAGAAAGTGAGACCGCCCGCGACGGACGAAAGACTCAGGCGGAAAGCTGCAGGGTCTCGGCGGTGGCGGCGAACTCCGCCGCAGCCGCCTTCGGGTTCCTGTTGAGCTTCTCGCCGTAGCTGGGGATGAGCTTCTTCAGCTCGGGCTGCCACGCCTCGATGCGATCGGGGAAGCAGGTCTTCAGCAGGTCGAGCATGATCGCGACCGCGGTGGACGCGCCCGGCGAAGCACCAAGCAGACCGGCGATGGAGCCGTCCTTGTGCGCGACGACCTCGGTGCCGAACTGGAGCTTGCCGCCCTTCATCACCTGTGCGCGCTGACCAGCCTGCAGCAGCTTCCAGTCGGCATCCTTCGCGGTGGGCATGAACTCGCGGAGGCTGTCGACCTTGCGGCGATGGTTTTTCGCCAGCTCCGACACCAGGTATTTGATCAGACCGAAGTTCGTGAAAGCCACGTTCAGCATCGAGAACAGGTTGCTGAATCGCACCTGCGTGACGATGTCAGTGAGGCGTCCCTGCTTGAGGAACTTCGGCGTGAAGGTCGCGAAGGGACCGAACAGCAGGCTGGTCTCCCCGTTGACCACGCGCGTGTCCAGGTGCGGCACAGACATGGGAGGCGCGCCGTTGGCCGCCTGCGAGTACACCTTCGCCTTGTGCTGCGCGACGATCTCGGGGTTGCTGGTCATCAGCCACTGCCCGCCGATCGGGAAGCAGCCGTAGCCCTTGATCTCCGGGATGCCGGAGTTCTGCAGCAGCTTGAGTGCCCAACCACCCGCACCGACGAACACGAAGCGCGCGCGGATCTCACCCGGCGTCTTTCCCAGCGAGCGACGATAGTTGATGCGCCAGGTGCCGTCCTTCATGCGCTTGAGGCTCTTCACCTCGGTGTTGGTCTGCAGGGTGGCACCCTTTTCGACCAGGTTGGCGAACATCTGGCGGGTGACCTCGCCGAAGTCCACGTCGGTTCCGTTGGGAACACGAGTGGCGGCGAACGACTCCCCCGCCAGGCGCTTCTGCATGAGCAGCGGCGCCCACTTGTTGATCACGCGCGAGTCGGTGGAGAACTCGATGCCCTCGAAGAGGGGCTGCTCTTTGAGCACCTCGTAGCGACGACGGAGGTAGTCCACGTCCTTGTCACCCCGCACGAAGGTCATGTGCGCAGCCGTGTTGATGAACGACGACGGATCGTGCAACACTCCGCGATCCACCAGGCTCGACCACAGCTGACGGCTCTGCTGGAACTGCTCGTTGATGCTGATGGCCTTGGCCGGATCCAGCGAGCCGTCCTTCGCCTCGGGCATGTAGTTCAGCTCACACAGGGCGGAGTGTCCGGTACCGGCGTTGTTCCAGGCGTTGGAGCTCTCCTCGGCAACTTCACTCAGTCGCTCGAAGACGGTGATCTTCCAGTCGGGCTGCAGTTCCGAGAGGAACGTGCCCAAGGTGGCGCTCATCACGCCACCGCCGATGAGGACGACGTCTACGGTTTCGGTCACCAGACAAGTCTAGGCCGGGTTTGACCGGTGACCTACACGACGAACATCCCGGTGAGGCGGGCGAACGATGCCCACCCCACCGGATGATGATCTTCAGGCGAGGTTGCTTGCAACCACTTCCGCGATCTGCACGGCGTTCAGTGCCGCTCCCTTGCGCAGATTGTCGTTCGAGATGAACAGAACGAGGCCCTTGCCTTCCGGTGCCGACTGGTCCTGGCGGATGCGACCCACGTAGCTCGGGTCGTTGCCCGCGGCGAGCAGCGGCGTCGGGATCTCCTCCAGCGCCACACCGGGGGCTGCCGCCAGGAGGTCGCGCGCGCGGTCGGGAGTGATGTCGTCAGCGAACTCGGCGTGGATGGAGAGCGAGTGCCCGGTGAAGACGGGAACGCGAACGCAGGTGCCCGCAACCAGCAGGTCGGGGATGCCGAGGATCTTGCGGCTCTCGTTGCGGAGCTTCTTCTCCTCGTCGGTCTCGTTGTCGCCATCGTCGACGAGATTGCCCGCGAACGGCAGCACGTTGAAGGCGATGGGGGCGACGTACTTCTCGGGCTGCGGGAAGTCGACTGCGCGGCCGTCGTGAACCAGGTTCAGCACCTTCTCGGGCCCCTGCGCAAGAACGCCCTCGACCTGACCGAACAGCTCCTGCGCACCCGCAAGACCCGATCCGGACACAGCCTGGTAGGTGGAGATGATCAGACGCTGCAGGCCGGCGGCGTCGTGCAGCGGCTTCAACACCGGCATCGCGGCCATCGTGGTGCAGTTGGGGTTGGCGATGATCCCCTTCGGCGGGTTGACCGTCGCCTCGGGGTTCACCTCGCTGACGACCAGCGGAACCTCCGGGTCCATGCGCCACGCGCTGGAGTTGTCGATGACGACGGCACCGGCCTCGGCGAATCGAGGCGCGTGGGCGCGGGATCCGGTGGCACCGGCGGAGAACAGCGCGATCTCCACGCCCGCGGGGTCGGCGGTCTCGACATCTTCGACGATCACGGTCTGGCCGCCGAACTCGATGGCGGTGCCGGCGGAACGGGCCGTGGAGAACAGACGCAGCTCGCGAATCGGGAACGCACGCTCGATGAGGATCTCGCGCATCACGGTGCCCACCTGACCGGTGGCACCAACGATGGCGACGGAGTACCCGGAATCGGAGATGCGCGTCATGTCGTGTCCTTCGAATAGGGGACGCGCCCAACCGCACGCGCCCAGCGTTCGGCGTACGTTGCCGTTTGGGCGATCTTACCCGTGACACGCCTCGGCACTGATTCCTATGACTTCGATCGACAACGCCGTTCGGGTAGTTATAGTTGAACTAGAACCAATCGGAAGGAGCGACGATGACTGAGACCGTCGTCAGCACGCAGATGCTGGAGAAGCGATACGGCGAGCGCACCGTCGTTCGCGGACTGGATCTCGAGGTTCGTCCGGGACGCGCCTACGGACTCCTGGGGCCGAACGGCGCGGGGAAGACGACGACCCTCCGGCTCGTCACCGGCCTCATCGCGCCGACCGCCGGCACCATCTCCGTGTTCGGCGAGCAGCTCACGTCCGCCAACGCGGATCGGATTCGTCAGCGAATCGGCGTGCAGACCGATACGGAGCTCTACGCCACGCTCAGCGCACGCGAGAACCTGGAGCTGTGGGGCGGCTTCTTCGGTCTCCGCGCCGCCGAGGCACGTCGCCGCACGGACGAGGTCCTGGAGATGATGTCTCTCACCGATCGCGCCTCCTCCCCCGTCGGATCCTTCAGCAAGGGCATGCGCCAGAAGATGGCGGTGGGGCGCGCGCTCCTCCCGCGCCCTCAACTGCTGTTCCTCGATGAGCCGACCGCAGGCCTGGACCCCGGGGCGACGGAAGATCTCATCGCCGACCTCACCACCCTCATGCGCGATACCGATCTGACCGTCGTGATCTGCACGCATCAACTGGCGGGGCTGGACGCCCTCTGCTCTGATGTGGGCGTGCTCGTTGGCGGCACGCTCGTGGCGCAGGGCGATATCGATGAGCTCATCGCCCACCGATGGCCGCGAACGCCGGTGCGCATCGACGTGGCGGGAGACCCTGCACGCGCCGCCGCTCTCGTCCACGGCGCGACGATGACACCCACGGGCATCGAGATACAGGCGGCATCGGATGCTGATACTGAGCGCGCCATCGCCGCACTCGCCGCGGGAGGGGTACCGATCCGCGCCGCTGTTCCGCAGCGACCGACCGTCCAGGACCTCTATTTCGCCACCGTCGCCGACGCTCATCGGGGCTCAGCTGAATCCGGAAAGGCCGCCGCATGAACCGCCAGCGCGTGTTGACCCTCGTCCGCAAGGACCTGCTCGAGGTTGTCCGCAACAAGCAGGCACTCGCGCCGATCCTCGTCGTGCCGTTGGTCCTCGTGGTGCTCATCCCGGTGGCGATCATCGTGCTGGGCGGCAACCCGGCACTGCTGAGCTCCATCAATGGCGTGCGCCCGTTCTTGGAGAACTTGCCCGCGGGTTTCGTGCCCGACGGTTTCACCACGCAGCAGACGGTCATCTATGCGGTGACCGTGTTCTTCATGGCGCCGATGTTCCTCCTCATCCCGATCCTGGTCGCCTCCGTGACGGCGGCATCCGCCTTCGTGGGCGAGAAGGAGAGGCGCACGATCGAGGGGCTGCTCTACACCCCGCTCACGGATCGTGAACTGGTGCTCGGGAAGGTGATCGCGTCCCTGATCCCGTCGGTCGGAGTCGCGTGGGCGTCGTTCGTGGTCTACACGATCGTGGTGAATGTCCTCGGCGGACCGGTGATGGGCGGCGTGTTCTTCCCGACTCCCGCCTGGTTTGTGGTGATCCTCCTCCTCGTCCCCCTGGTGGCGGTGCTCGCGATCACCCTCATCGTCGCGATCTCGGGACGGTCGAGCACTATGCAGGGTGCACAGGGACTCGCGGTCCTCGTGATCCTTCCCGTCCTCGCGCTGATCGTGGGTCAGGCGACGGGTCTGATGCTGTTCGATCTTTGGGTCGCCGTCATCGCGGCGGGCGTGCTCCTGGTGGTGGATGGCGTCGTGTTCTTCCTCGTGGCGCGCTCCGTCAGTCGCGAGCGGATCATCACGCGGCTGAGTTGAGGGATCGGGAATGAAGCCGAGATCCATTCGGTTGCATCGATCATGAAGAACATCGGATTCCTGTCGTTCGGGCACTGGACCGACCATCCCGATTCCGGGACGCGATCGGCTTCCGACGTGTTGCATCAGTCGATCGACCTCGCGGTCGCGGCAGAGGAGATCGGCGCGGACGGCGCGTACTTCCGGGTGCACCACTACGCGCAGCAGCTGGGATCGCCGTTTCCGCTGCTGGCGGCGATCGGTGCGAAGACCTCGACCATCGAGATCGGCACCGGCGTGATCGACATGCGGTACGAGAACCCGCTGTACATGGCGGAGGACGCGGCTGCCGCCGACCTCATCTCCGACGGCCGACTGCAGCTGGGCGTCAGCCGTGGTTCACCCGAGCAGGTGGTCGATGGCTGGAAGCACTTCGGCTACGCCGCGCCGGAGGGTATGACCATGGCCGATGTCGCGCGTCAGAACACCGAGGTGTTCCTGCAGGTGATCGACGGCGCTCGCTTCGCCGAGCCGAACCCGCGGCCAATGTTCCCTAACCCGCATGGCGGCCCGCTGGGCATCCAGCCGCAGTCCCCCGGGCTGCGCGAGCGCATCTGGTGGGGTGCCGGCTCCAACGCCACGGCGGAGTGGGCGGCCCGCGCGGGCATGAACCTGATGAGCTCCACGCTGAAGGATCACGAGTCGGATGAGCCCTTCCACGTGCAGCAGCGTCGGCAGATCGAGCTCTTCCGCGACGCGTGGAAGGAAGCGGGACACGAGCGCACACCGCGCGTCTCCGTGAGCCGCTCGATCTTCGCGCTCACCACGCCCGAAGACCACCGCTACTTCGGTCTGAATCGCGAGAAGAACGACCAGGTCGGATACATCGACTCCGGCCAGGCCATCTTCGGCCGCTCGTACGCGGCAGAACCCGAGACACTGATCGCGGAGCTGGCGGAGGACGAGGCGATCGCCGCGGCCGATACGGTGCTGCTCACGGTGCCGAATCAGCTGGGGGTTGCGTACAACACGCACGTGATCGAGTCGATCATCCGCGACGTCGCACCCGCCCTCGGCTGGCGCTGACGAGTTCGTGGTCCATGGATTCCATGGACCACGAACTCGCCTATCCACAGCTGGTGCTGGCCGAAGGACCGCCGTCCCAACATGTCCACTATCGTCGCAGGGCACACGGCAACCGGACATGAGGCATTGATGCGAGACATTTCAGCGGGCGGCGACATCGTGAATTCGACGATCACAGAGATCGTCGGGAACAACCCTTCCGTTGAGATCTTGCAGCAGCCAGCGCAGGAGCTCGCCGAGGCTGAGCGTGGATCGCGACGTATTGTGCGATTCGAGCGACGGCGGCGCGCCCGCCGCGCGGCGATCTTCGGCGGCGTCGCTCTGGCGGCGTTCGGCGCAGCCGGCGTACTCGGCTACTTCTGGCTCTTCCAGGGTGGCGAGTTGTCCTTCAACGACCTGGTCCACGATGGCTCGAACATCGCGATCGCCGCGCTCATCTCGACGCTCGTCGCCGCAATCGCCGGCGTCGTCACGACCGCGCTCTCCATTCGGCAGAAGACGCCCCGGGCGGCTGAGACTCTCAACGTCGAGCGCCTGGCGACCATCACGCTTCGATGGGATGAGTTGCGAGCACTGGGTCTCTCGAAGGCTGAGATCAAAGCGCTGCGCAAGCGTCGTTAGGCTGGTCCGCGCATGATGCGCTTCTAGCCCTCCCTGACCTCGTCTTGTTCGAGGATCGCGTGCCCCTGACAGATCGGTCGCACTCCGTGCCGGGCATCGTTCACGGCGGCCATGTTGCGAACGGTGCTCACAGACATGCATGCATTTGGCTGCATTGCCGGCGTAGTGTTTCGGAGATGTCGAGACTGGCGAGCAGCCGGAAGGCTCGCGTCGTCAGTCCAGGACGATGCCGTGGGTGCGCAGGCGCTCTGCCAGGGTGTCCTGGTCGTGATGAATCGACCAGTGCGTGGCCTGAAGACCCGCATCCTGAGCTCCGGCGACGTTCTGGGCGTTGTCGTCCACGAATAGGATCTCGGCGGGAGCGACACCGATCCGCTCTGCCGCGATGTGGAAGAAACGCGGGTCAGGTTTGGCCGCACCGATCGCACACGAGTACGCCGAGACGTCGAACATCCCGTCATACCCGAGAACGCTGGCCATGTGCCGCGCGCTCACGTGATCCTGATTCGAACCCAGGTGCACGCCGATCCCCGCGACGCGACAGGCCGCGATCGTGCGGAGGGAGTCATCGAACTGCGTCATAGCCCGCAGTGCCGCGTCGTGCAGCACGGCCGCCTGGACGAACTGCCCGAACTCGCCGAGCAACGCGTCCATCATCGCGTGCAGGTCCCCCTCTCCGGCGAGCATCGGGAGCTCCGCCTTCCAGGCACGACGCAGGAACTCGTCGCTGCGCTCTCCCAGCACCGGGAGAAGGACGTCGCGCCAGGCCCCGGGAAGATCCTGGATCACGCCGTCCGCGTCGAAGAGGACGTGGGTGAGAGGAGGTGTTGTCACAGCTCGCGTGTCATGTAGACGCTGTTGGGGTCGTCACGGTACTTGCCGAACGGGCCGCACTCGCGGAATCCGGCACGCAGGTACATCGATCGAGCGGCGACGAAGAAGTCATCGCTGCCCGTCTCGAGGGAGAGGCTGTGCACGCCGCGGCTGCGGGCGTCCTCGATCGCGAACTCCAGCAGCGCCCGCCCGATCCCCTGCCCGCGACGAGCCGGAGCGGAGCGCATGCTTTTCAGCTCTTCGTGCCCGTCTTCGAACGCCGCGAGCGCGACAGTGCCGACCACCGCGTCCTCGTCCCGGGCCGTCCAGACCCGCACGCCCGGAGCCTGCAGCCCGGTGAGATCCAGCGCGTGGCGGCTCTCCTTCGGAGCGGTCGGCTCCATATCGCGCAGGTGCTCTTCCAGGAACGCGATCACGCGTGCGTCGGTCAGATCTGCAGGCACAATGGTCACCATGATCTCCAGTAGATCACTGCGTGCCGTTCGGCACGAAACCCGGCTGATCCACCGACGGAAGGACCCCCGTGCACGCGGTGCTCCAGTACACCTACGCAGACGACTACCTCACCTCTCGCGAGGCATATCGGCCGGCGCATCTCGCCTATGCGTGGGAGGCGGCGGAGCGGGGCGAATTGCTCGTCGGCGGCGCGGTCGGTGAGGTGCCGACGACCGGGTTGATCATCTTCCACGGCGACGACGCGCTGGAGAGCGCACGCAGATTCGCCATGAACGATCCGTACGTGCACGCCGGCGTCGTCGTCGCCTGGACGGCTCAGCCGTGGACGACGGTGGTGGGTGACATCGCGGCGACGCCGGTTCGCCCCTGATCCGGACGGTGCGGCTCAGTCCGCCACAGACACGATGGCGTCGATCTCGATGTCGAAGCCGCGAAGCGCCGCCTCGATGGTGGTGCGCGCTGGATACGGCTCGACTAGATAGTCCTGGGCGAGCTCATTGAACTCGGCGAAGTCGTCGAGATTGCGCAGATACACCCCGATCCGCACCGCCCGATGCAGCGACGAGCCGGCAGCGAGCGCCACCGCCTCCAAGTTCTGGAAAGTTCGGTGCACCTGGTCGGCGAACGTCTCGCCGACGCGCTGACCGCGTTCGTCGAACGGGCCCTGACCCGCGAGGAAAGCAAGTCCCCTCACCACCACTGCCTGAGAGTACGGCCCCGCCGGAGGGGGCGCCTGCTCGCTGACGATCTTCGTTCTGCTCATCTGCTTCTCCTGTTCTCAGAAACCCGTATCGGAATCAGTGCCGGGCGAGGACCGACCATAGCCCGGTCACCACGTCGTCTTCCACGACGACGATGCGGTGGTGCATGTTGACCACGCCGCACGCGTGGTTCGGGCGGATGCGCACGACCTCTCCTACACGCGGATCGTCCGCTCCCTGCAGGAAGCCGTGCTCCTCGTGGCCGGTGATGACCACTCCGCCGCCGTCCGAGATCACGGTGCCGATGCGGCCGTCACCATGCATGCTGCCGTCGCTGCTCATCGCCTTGATCCCCGCGTCGATGATGGCCCAGTCTGCGGGCTGGGTGCTGATCACCCGGCTGTGTACCGACACGGCCACATCCTCCGGGGCGATCGTGCCGATGTGCACCTGGTTCTCATCACCCAGCGCATAGGTGCCGGGGCGCGCCTCGGTGACGCCGGGCACGGTCGGCGCCGACCGCACCCCGGGCGTGGAACCCACGGACACGCTGCGAACCTCATGCCCATCGGCGCGGATCGCCTCCGCCACAGCCACGAGCACCTCGCCGGCACGAACGCCGCGACGGTGCCGTTCGACGGGATCCGTGCCCGCCGCCTGCACCTGACCCTCGTGCGTCCAGACTCCGTCCAGATGCAGGCCGGGGAGAATCGCAACCGCGCGGGCGGCCGCGACCGCGACCTCCGGCACGACCCCGGTGCGGTGCAGCCCGGTATCGATGTCCAGGCGAACGGGGATCACGACCCCCGCTGCGGCCGCCGCATCAGACAGGTCCCGCACCGCGTCGACCGAGTCCGCGCCCACGATGACCTTCGCGGTGCGGGACGCTTCGATGACCGTGCCGACCCGGAAGCGGCCCACGGGCGGGTACGCCAGGAACACCGACGGCGACACGCCACCGGCGAGCGCGGCAAGTTCGGCCACGGTCGCCGCGGTGTGTCCCACGGACCCGGCATTGAGCTGCAGGCGCGCCACTTCCGCGGACTTCGTGGTCTTCCAGTGCGGGCGGAGGGCGACGCCGAGAGCGGCCGCGTGTGCCCCCATCTCGGCGATGTTGCGACGAAGCACGCCGGCATTGACCACCAGGACCGGCGTCGGCAGATCGGCGGCGTCCATTCCGATCACGATGCTCTCGCTCATGCTCGGGCCTCCCCCGCAGGACGACCGGCAAGAACGTCCAGCGGGTGGAAGCACGCCACGGTGCGGCCGCTGTCCCCCGCGGGCTCGAGTTCCGGCCTGCGCTCGGCACAGAGATCGTCAGCCCGCCAGCAGCGGGTGCGGAAACGACAGCCGGAGGGCGGGTTGAGCGGCGACGGCACATCCCCGGCGAGGACGATCCGCTCCCGCTTCTCGGCCGGGCCGGCGGGCGGAGTCGCCGATGCGAGTGCCGCCGTGTAGGGATGCGCCGGATGGGTGAGCACCTCCTCTGCCGTCCCTTGCTCCACGATCACACCCAGATACATCACCACCACGCGATCGGTGACATGGCGGATGACGTCCAGGTCATGCGAGATCATCACCATCCCGAGTGAGCGTGTGACGCGCAAATCCATCAACAGGTTGAGAATCTGCGCCTGAATCGACACGTCGAGCGCAGAGACCGGCTCATCCAGAATCAGCAGGTCGGGATCCAGGGCCAGGCCGCGCGCGATCCCGATGCGCTGACGCTGTCCCCCGGAGAACTCGTGCGGATAGCGATTCAGCGCAGTGGGACTGAGCCCGACCTGATCCAGCATCTCCACGACCTCCTCGCGAGACTGCTTTCCCCGCCACTCGCCGAACGCTCGCAGCGGCTCGGCGATGATGTCCTGCACGGTCATGCGGGGATTCAGCGAGGACTGCGGGTCTTGGAAGACGAACTGAATGCGTCGGCGCAGTTCCTTCCGGCGCGCGCGGGATGCGGCCACCAGATCTTCACCGCGGAAGGCGATCTCCCCGGCGGAGGGTCGTTCCAGTTGGGCGATGGTCTTGCCCGTGGTGGTCTTGCCACACCCGGACTCGCCGATGATTCCCAGAGCTTCGTTCTCTCCCACGATGAAGGACACACCGTCCACAGCACGCACCACGCGTCTGCCGGCAGCACGGAAGCTCACGTCCAGATCCGACACCTGCAGAAGGGGTGCGGTTGCTGCACCAGCGGATTCGGAGATCATGACTGCTCCTGGAAGTCTCGATAGTGGCACGCGCTCAGACGTCCGTTGATACTGGGGGCCACAGCCGTCGGCTCTTGGACGCACCGCTGTGACTTGAACGCCGAGGTGCATCGCGGCGCGAACGGACATCCGACGGGTAGACGATCCAATGACGGCGGCTGGCCGGGAATCGCCGGCAGCCTACCGCCGGGTTCGGCCAGCGCGGGGCGGCTGCGAATCAGGGCCTGCGAGTACGGGTGCCGGCTGTCATCGAACAGCTCCGTCGTGGTCGCGGACTCCATCACCTGCCCCGCGTACATCACGATCACGCGGTCCGCGTATTGCGCGATGACGCCGAGGTCATGAGTGATCAGCATGATCGCGACGCCGAGCTCCGTACGAGCCCGAGCCAGCACCTCCAGCACCTGAGCCTGAATCGTGGCATCCAGTGCGGTGGTCGGCTCGTCGGCGATCAGAAGGTCTGGATCGTTGACGAGCGCCATCGCGATGACCGCGCGCTGGCGCATGCCGCCCGACCACTGGTGCGGGTACTGCTGCATCCGCCGCACCACATCCGGTACGCCGACGAGCTCCAGCACCTCGGCGGCGCGTGCGCGCGCGGCGGCCCGCGACGCTCCTCGGTGATGGATCCGATACGCCTCCTCGATCTGCCTGCCCACCTTCACCACCGGGTCCAGAGTCGTCATCGGATCTTGAAAGATCATGCCGATTCGTCGACCGCGGACGTCGCGGATCGCGCGCTTCGACGCGGCAACGAGGTCATCGCCGTCGAAGCGCACGGACCCCGAGGTCACGCTGACAGCGGCCGGCAGCAGCCCCATCACCGCCAGGGCAGTCATGCTCTTCCCGGATCCGCTCTCGCCGACCACGCCGACCATCTCGCCGGGGCGGATGTCGAAGGCCACGTCACGAAGGATGGTGACCGGATCGGTGCGGCGGTCGATGCCGGCGTGCAGCCCTCGAATCTCCAGCAGGGGTGCGACTGTCTCAGACATCACTTGTTCCTCCGGGGGTCGATCGCGTCCCTGATTCCGTCGCCGATCGCCATCGCGGAGAGCACCGTGAGCGCGATCATGATGCCCGGCGGCAGCCACAACCACGGCATTGACGACAGCACGGTGAGCGACTGCGCTTCGGTGAGCATGTTGCCCCAGCTCGCCTGCGGCGGGCGGACACCGGCGCCCAGGAAGGACAGCGCGGATTCCAGCAGGACCGCCTCGGACACCAGAAGCGTCGCGGCGACGGTGACGGGCGGGAGCACGCCCGGAAGCAGGTGGCGGAACATGATGAAGCCGTTCCCGGAGCCCGACACCCGCGCCGCCTGGATGAACTCCTGCTCCTTCAGGCTGAGCACCACGCCGCGCGCGATACGGGCGGAGGAGGGCCACGACAGCCCCGCGATGACGCCGATCAGCATCGGGACGCTGGGGCCGATGATCCCCGCCACCACGATCACGACGAGCACCGGCGGCACGGAGAGCATGATGTCGACGATGCGGCTGATCACCGCGTCCAGGGCGCCGCCAAACCAGCCAGCGACGGTGCCGGCCAGCGCGCCGACGCAGACGGCGATCGCCGCGGAGAGGAAGCCCACCATCAGCGAAACCTGCCCGCCGGAGAGGAGTCGTGCGAACACGTCGCGACCCGTGGAGTCGGTCCCCAACACATGTCCCGCCCCCGGCGGTTTGCGCACCGCCGTGAGGTCGATCGCCGAGGGATCCAGCGCGGGAATCATCGCGGAGATCACGGTGGCGCACACGATCACCGCGAGGACGACGGAGCCGATCACGGCCACGGGGTTCCGCAGGAAGCGGCGCCAGGCCAGCGCACCGGGTGAACGGTCCGGCTTCGGCAGCAGGACGGAGACGGTATCGGTCATCGTGATGCCCTCACTCTCGGATCGACGACGGAGTACAGCAGGTCCGCAATGAGGTTGCACACCAGCACCAGGACGGCGACGTAGAGGCCGAACCCGATGATCACCGGATAATCGCGGGTGGTGAGGGAGGTCACCGCCAGCTGACCCATTCCCGGCCAGGAGAACACCTGCTCGAGCACGACGGCGCCGGCGAGAAACACCGGGATGTAGAGTGCGAGCACCGTCACCAGCGAGACCAGACTGTTGCGGAACGCGTGCATCAACGTGCGGACGGAGCTCGCCCCCTTCGCCTGCACGGCCCGAATGTAGTCCTTGCCAAGCTCTTCCAGCATTCCACTGCGCACATACCGAATGAACGGCGCCGCCACCGCGAGCGCGAGCAGCCCCACGGGGAGGATCATGTGCATCAGCAGGTCCGGGAGATCCGTCCTGCCGGATGCGTGCATTCCCGAGGACGGCAGCACCCGGAGCTTGACTGCGAACACGTAGATCGCCAGCATCGCGAGGAAGAATCCGGGGACAGCGATCGCGAGCACGCTGACGCCCGTGATCCCCTGATCGGTGACGCTCCCCCGACGCACGGCGGCGATGATGCCCAGCGGCACCGCGATGATCATGCCGACCACGAGCGCGGTTCCCGTGAGCAGGAGCGTCGGGCCCAGCCGGCCGAGCAGAAGCTGCCCGACCGGCTGGCCGTTCGCATAGGAGTAGCCCAGGTCCCCCCGCAGGAGCGCTCCGAACCACGCGAAGAACTGCACGATGAGAGGCTGGTCGAGCCCGAGCCGCTCTCGCATGGCGGCGATGAACTCCTCGCGTCCGGCACCACCGGCGTCCGGCGGGATCATCATGTCGACCGGGTCGCCCGGGGCCAACCTGACGAGCAGGAACAGTCCGATCGCGATCAGGACGAACACCAGCACGCTGGATGTGAGACGAACCAGCAGGCTCCTCAGCATCGTGCACTCCTCATTCGATCAGCCCGCGATCTTCCAGTCGGCGGCGTTCCAGAACCCGTTCGTGAAGTCGCCGTGCGGCTCGAAGCCGGTCAGCCGCTCACTCGTGGCCCAGATCGTGTTCGGCACGTTCAACCACACGTACGGCACGAGCTTGTTGTCGAGACGTGCGGCGTCCTGGTAGATCGCGGCGCGCGCGTCTTCGTCGGCGACCTGCTGACCGTCGAGCATCGCCTTGTCCAGCGCGGGGTCGCAGAACAGCGCCGTGTTCGCACCGGCCGGGAACTTCTGCTCGCACGCCACGATCGGCAGGGTGCTGGCCGGGTCCGGCGTGTACACGCCACCGCCGAACAGCGCGAGATCGTAGCTGCCGTCGCTGTAGCTCGCGGTGAGGGCACCGGCGTCCACCTGGTTGGCGACCGCAGAGATGCCGGCCTCCTTCAGGTTCTCGATGATGACGTTGACCATCTGGTCGCGGTCTCGCTGACCGGGCACCCACGAGATCTTGACCTCTTCGGAGGTGTCGAACCCGGCGGCGGCAAGAAGCTCCTTCGCCTTCGCCGGATCGTGCGCGTACTCCTCGAGGTCGTCGGGAAGCGCCCACGGCGTCATGATGTCGCTGTTGAGCAGGGTTGCCTCCCCGCCGAGGACGCCATCGATGATTCCCTGGCGGTCGATCGCATAGACCAGCGCCTGACGCACTCGCTCGTCGGCGAAGCGCGGCTTGCTGAAGTTCACCGCCATGCGGGTGAAGCCGGCAGCCGGCTTCGAAACGACGGAGACACCCGGGAGGGACTTCACCGCGTCCAGGTCCAGCGCCGACACCTGAACCAGGTCGATCTCGCCGGTTCCCAGCTGCGCGGTGGCCACATCGCTGGTGAGCATCTTCAAGTAGAGGTGATCGATTCCCACCTCGGAGCGGTAGTCGGGATTCGCCTCCAGCTCGATGTCCTGGTCGACGTTGAAGGCCTTCATGACGTAGGGCCCCATGCCGACCGTCGGCTGAGCGAACCAGGGATCCTCCAGGAGCGTCGCCGGGTCCTTCTCCCCCAGCACGTGCTCGGGAAGGATGAACATCACCGATCCGTAGCCGATCAGCGACAGGAAGCCGGCGTTGGCAGCAGACAGCTGGAACACCACGGTGTTGTCGTCAGGCGCGGTGAGTCCCGACAACGACGTGGCCGAACCGTCTTGGAAGGCCGCGTACCCCTCGATGCCGGAGAGACGTGCACTCCACGCACCGCCGACCTTCGGATTGGCGGCGAGGTTGTAGGTGAAGAGGACGTCCTGTGCGGTGAACGGCTCGCCGTCGCTCCAGGTCAGACCTTCGCGCAGATGGAACGTGAATGTCTTGGCGTCGTCGGACACATCCCATGACTCTGCGAGTCGCGGGGTGAAGGAGAAGTCCGGGTCGGTGGTGAAGAGGTTGTCGAAGATCAGCGACATGGTCAGCTGCTCGGCGCCCTGCGCCGGCTTCAGCGGATTGAACGTGACCGGCTTCTGGTAGAGGTACACGTTGGCGGACGTCTCGGCAGTGGGAGCCGAGGTCGCTCCCCCGCTCTCCTCTGGAGGTGCGGACGTACACCCCGCCAGGAGTGCGCTGACCACGCCGAGCGCGGCCAGGCCGATGAGTGACTTGTAACGCATGAGGACTCCTTTGGTTCGTGTGGTGCTCGTGTTCACCCGTCGACGCGTGGGGCGACGATACGGGTGGTGAGGGCGCCGAGGCCCTCGACCTCGGTGACGAGGACGTCGCCGGGTTGCAGGTAGGTCCCGGTGGTGGCACCGACACCGGCGGGGGTGCCGGTGAGGATGACATCGCCGGGGAGCAGCGTCATCAGCCGTGAGGAGAACGCAACCAGCTCCGCGACGGAGTGGATCATGTCGGCCGTGCTTCCCGACTGTCGTGTCTCACCGTTCAGGGTGAGAGTCACAGCCAAGCGCTGCGGGTCGGGGATCTCGTCCGCTGTCACCAGATACGGACCGATGGGTGCTGAGCCATCCAGCCACTTGCCCTCGAGCCAGTCGAAGAAGCCGGTCCAGACCTCGCCGTCACGCGGCCGATCGAGTGCGAGGCTGCGCGCCGACAGGTCGTTGCTGGTGGCATAGCCGAACACGTGGTCGAGCGCCTCGGTCACGGACACATCGCGTGCCGTACGACCGATGACGACGGCCAGCTCGGCTTCCCAGTCGAACTGGGTTGTGATGGCGGCGAGTTCCACCTCGGCGTCGTCTCCGACCACGCTGGTGTCCGGCTTCAGGAACAGTCGCGGTGACGCCGTGACGACGTCCCGCGGCTTACTGCCGCTCTCCGTGACGTGCTCCTGGTAGTTCGCAGCGACCGCCAGCACCTTGCCGGGGCGCAACACCGGCGCGAGCGCCCGGACGCTGGAGAGAGGCACCCGGGTTGCGCCGGTCGCGACGGGGGCCCCCGCCACGACGCCGGTCAGATCCCCGGTGCCGATGACGGCGACCTCGTCGCCATCGACGACTCCGTGCTGCACAACGCCGTCGTGCTCGAAGGTGATCAGTCTCATCGTCTCTGTCCTCTCAATCCTGCTTGTCGACCGTGACCGCGACACCGAGCGCTGCGGATTCCGTGACCGCATCGAGGAATCTCGAGACGGCCAGCCACGAGCCAGCACTCTCGCCTGCACGGGCTCCTTCGCTCAGCCGCCGCAGTTCCCGCAGTCGCGCGACAACCGAGCCGGTGCCATAACCTACGGAACGGCTGGTACTCGCGGTCCGCACGGTGAGTGCTGGGCGGGCGAGATCGACGTCAATGTGTCCGTGCGTGCCCACCACACGGATCCGCGCGAGCAGGGTTCCCTGTCCTGACGCGGTCCGAGACACATGACCGGACAGCACGACGTCCCGCTCGGTCTGGCCAAGGAAGGTGACCGCGTCGTCTGCGAGCGCTGACGTCGCGAGCGTGACGCTGGCTGGTCCGGTCAATCGCAGCATGAGGTCCACGGCATGGGCACCGATGTTGCGCAGATCGCCTTCGGGACTGGGCCCGTCCCCCGCGGCGACCACGAGGTCGATCATCACGGCACGCAGCAGGCCGATCTCGCCGTCGCGGACGGCAGCGGCCGCACGAGTGAAGGACGGGTGCGACGCGTAGTGATGGCCCGACAACAGGCGCCCCGTGGATGCGCCGCCGAGTTGCGCGGCGAGCTGCGTCGTGCTGTCCAGCGTCGGCTTGTCGACGAGCACCGCAACCGCGGCTCCGACCGTGGCGAGCAGGCCCTGTCGAGCCTCCCCGCGCAGGCACGCCACGATCGCGGTTCCCGCATCGAGGTGTGGGAGCTCGCCCACGGTGAACGGCACGTCGAGAGAGTGCGCCAGTCGCGCCGCCCGCTCCGAGTCGCCGTCGTTCGCGGGCGACCACACGCCAACCGGCACGAACCCGGCCGCGCTCAGCCCCGGAGCCCACATCGACGACTGGTGGTCTTGGCGTCCCACCCCGACGGTGCCCGCAAGCAGTACCGGTACTCCAGCCATCAGCGTGCTCCTTCCCGTCGGACCAGCCGGCCCGTGTGCAACGACTCCTCCGCGGCCGCCGCGACGCGCACAGCGTCCACGGCATCGGCCACCGGCGGAACGACAGCGGACTCCCCGCGCGCGGATGCCGCGAACGACTCCAGTTCCGCGACGAACACGTCGCCCGCGGACCCGTCCGGAGCCCACATCGACAGGCCTTCCTCCTGCCAGGCCCGGATGCCGTCGGCGTCCCAGTTGCGGGTCACCACGCCCTCGGTGCCGACGACGGTGAACTCGAGGTATGACGCCTTGCGCGGTCGCTCGCCGCGGCTCACCTCGCACACCGCACTCGCCCCGCTGGGAAAGCCCAGTTCAATCACGAGATAGTCGGCGATGTCGAGAGCCCGGCTGGTGACTGCCTGGCCGCGCGCGAAGACGGTGTCAGGTTGCTCCCCCATCCACCAGGCCGCCAAGTCGGTGAGGTGCACACCATTGTGCAGCGAGTGCCCACCGGACACCGCCGGATCCAGCACCCAGGCCTGCCACCCCGGCCAGATCCAGCCGCCGTTCATCACGATCCGAGCGAACCGCGGCGCGCCGATCTCCCCGGACGCCACCACATCGTGCACGGCCCTGCTCTGGGCTGAGAACCGGTGGCTGTGTCCCACGGCCAGAGTGAGTCCACGCTCCGCCGCGAGCGCGGCAAGCTGCTGTGCAGCCTCGACAGTCATCGCCAGTGGTTTCTCCATCAGCAGGTGCCGCCCGGATTCCAGGACGGCGGTCCCGATGCTCTGATGCGTGAGGTTGGGCGTGCACACGATCACCGCGTCCACGTCGTCGCGCGCCAGCACGTCCGCGAGCTGATCCTCGACGGCACACCCCTGTTCGTTGGCAACCGCCCCGGCGCGGGCGCGATCCATGTCCTGCACGCAGACCAGGCGCGCAATGCTCATCGCCCGCAGCGCCGCCATATGGGAGGCGGCGATCCCGCCGACGCCGACGATGGCGACTCCCAGCGCTCGTGAGTCGTTCACAGCGCGTGCTCCTTCCTGCGCAGCCGTCCCGGCCGCGCTCCTGTCGATCTGCCGTGCTGCTGCACGGCGATGCCGTTCACGTAGACGTCGCGGATGCCGATGGAGGGCAGCGCGGGAGCAGCGAATGTGGCGCGAGCATCCAGCTCCTCCTCGGAGAACACGACGATGTCGGCGGACGCGCCGGCGCGGAGGCCGCTGGGAATGCCCACCCGCTCAGCTGAGGCGACGCTCATCCGGCGCACCGCCGTCGGCAGGCTCACCCCGAGGGCGCGCATGCGACGAAAGGCGGCCGGGAAGGTGCCCCAGGATCGCGGGTGAGGCGCCGATGCCCGGTGTTCGGCAGATAGCGCCGTCCCGTCGGAGCCGATCGTGACCCACGCGGTCTGCAGGGCGAGATCCACGTCGGCGTACGCGCCGCTCTGCACCGCGACGTCGACGAGAGCGTTGTTCGCAAGGAGGATGTTCGCCAGCCAGGTCCACGGATCGGGCTGGGATGCGGGACTGGCTCCGACAGCATCGGGGGTGGCGGCGGCCTTCATGACGATGATCTGATCCGCGTTCCACCCCGCTTCCCGGAGGAGCTGCGCGATGACCTTCGGTTCGAGCGCAAGCGCTGCGGCGGTGCCCGCCGCACGGATCTCCGAGGGCAGCAGCTGGAGGAGGGTGGTGTGACCGGCGATGTAGGGGTAGCAGTCCGCCGCGATGTCCTGGTCACCACGCAGCCGATCGATGCGCGCGAGCGTCTCGACAAAGCGTCCGTTCGCATGCGTCGCCCGCAGATGTGAGATCTGGGTTCGTGCGTCACCAGCGACGGCAGCGAGTTCGGAGATCGAGCCGTCCAGCGCCCGGGCGTCGTAGTCGCGCAGGTGTGCGGCGAACAGACCATCCCGGCGCGCCACAGCTGCCGCGACCGCGGCGAGTTCGTCCCGTGTCGCCGACTCGCCCGGCGCGTACATCAGTCCCAGGCTCACGCCGACGCACCCGGCGTCCAGCGCCGCGTCGATCTCCGCGACCAGTGCGGACAACTCAGCCGATGTGAGGTTCGTGCCGCGGCCCGGCGCGGCGGCATGACGCGCGGAGCCGTGCCCGACGAGTGCCGCCACGTTCGCGGCAGACGGGGAGGAGTCCAGCGCCGACAGCCAGTCGGCGACGCTCGCCCACGGCCGCGGCTGGTCAGGCGTGACGTCGATGGTTGCGATGATCTCGGCCAGCCCCGCGGCATCGCCGCCGGTGGGTGCCGCGGACATGCCGCAGTTGCCGATGATCTCCGTGGTGATGCCCTGCGTGATCCGGCTCTCGGCGTCGGGATATGCGAAGCGCGTGAGATCGGAGTGGCAGTGGATGTCGACGAACCCCGGCGCGACGACGAGCCCGGTCGCGTCGACGACATCGGCGTCGTACCCACCCGCGGGACGCGAGCCGAGCGGGACGATCGCCTCGATCCGCCCGTCCGCCACGATCACGTCACCGACGAACGGCGCTTCGCCGTAGCCGTCGACCACATTCCCGGACAGGAGCACGGTTCTCTGCATCGTGGGCATCGGTCACTCGCCTCCGCGACCGAACTCGCCGTCGCGCTGCATCGCGGCCAGCACGCTGGCCGCGTTCTCCAGCGTCCGGTCGATGTCCTCCTCGGTATGCGCCAGCGAGATGTGATTGCGCTTGAGCGCCATCGGGTACATCAGTGACCCTTGCTCAGTCATGCGCCGATGAAACTCCGCGTACGCGTGGTCGTCGTTGCGCATCAGGTCGCGGTAGCCGCGCACCTCGCCCTCCAGGAAGTAGGTGACGAAAACGGATCCGAGTCCGGTGACCACCGCGGGAACCCCGAGGTCAGCGGTGATCTGTCGCATACCGGCGCGCATCCGATCGCCCAGCGCTCGCACGTGCCCGTAGAAGTCGACCTCCGGATCGGACAGCACGCCGATGGTCGCGATGGCGGCCGCCATCGACGCCGCATTGCCGTTGAACGTTCCCGCGAGCATGACCGATCCACCCGCCGGGGTGAAGTTGCTCATCACCTCACGGGAGCCTGCCATGCCCGCAACCGCGAAGCCGTTGCCCATGGCCTTGCCGAATGTGGTGAGGTCCGGCGTCACACCGCACAGCTCCTGGTACCCGCCGAGCGCGTGCCGGAACCCTGTGATGACCTCGTCGAAGATCAAGAGCGCTCCGTGCTGACGAGTGATGTCACGCAGGCCCTCCAGAAATTCCTGTTCCGGCAGCAGCGCGCCCACGTTGTGCGGCACCGGCTCCAGGATGACCGCGGCGATGTCATCGCCGTGGCGGGCGAACAGCTCCCGCACGGAGTCGAGGTCATTGAACTCCGCGATCAGCGTGTTCTCCAGCGCGTCGTCGAGGATGCCCGAGGAGTTCGGATCCCATCCGTAGGCGCGGGAGGGTGCGGAGATGACGTTCCGCGCCACAGCGTCGAAAGATCCGTGGAAGCATCCCTGGAACTTGACGATGCGACTGCGACCGGTCGAGCCTCGCGCCAGACGCACCGCCTGCAGCACCGATTCGGAGCCACTCATGGTGGTGATCGTCATCTCCGCGGAGGGAATCGCCGCCACAATGAGCTCGGCCAGTTGGAGTTCGAGCTCCGTGATGCCCAGTCCCACGAGGCCCAGACGGCGCGACGCATCCTCGACGGCCGTAGTGACGCGCTCGTCTCCGTGCCCCAACAGGATCGCGCCGAATGCCGCGTGGTAGTCGATGTAGTCGGTGCCGTTGGCGTCCGTCACGGTCGCGCCATGTGCCGAGCGGAACACCCAGGGCGCACCGATCGCACGCGTGGCGGAGTTCACACCTCCTGGGATGATCTCCGCGGCGCGGGCCGCCATGGTCTTTGCATCGAGGGTCGTCATGATCGCTCCTTCACGGTCAGTCCGAGCAGCGCGAGCGTGTCGCGGTGCACAATCTGGTCGATGCTCTCCTCCTGCACGAACGGCAGGTCGCCCGCCCGGAACGACGCGATCTGTCGCAGCCGCGAGATCGCATCCTCCGGCGTCCACAGCGGGTAGTCCGAGCCGAAGAGAAGCTTGTCCACCGTGCCCCACTCCTGGGCGTGAACGAGGGCGAGGTAGGCGTCCATCGGGCGCGAGGGCACGCCGGACACATCGGCGAACACGCGCGAGTTCTTGCGCAACACCACGTTGGTGTCCCGCTGCCACGGGTGTCCCATGTGGGCCATCACCTGGACGAGATCAGGGTGTCGACGGGCGACCTCATCGACGACGAGGGGCTGGCTGACAGCGAGGCTGCCGACGGGACTGGGTGTCGCACCCATGTGCCACAGCACCACCAGACCGTGACGGATCATCGTGCGGTAGAAGTCGTCAAAGTCGGGCGACAGCGGATCGAACAGGGCGAGCACCGGGTAGAGCTTCACGCCCTGCAGCCCCAACTCGACGGCCTCGTCAAGCTGCTCACGCCAGTCCGGGTCAGAGGGATCGATCGCCGCGAACCCGATCGTGGGCGTCGTGACAGATGCGACGAAGTCCGCCACGAACGAGTTCGGTGTGCGCACGCCCGCCTGGCTGGCGGCCATCCCGAAGGTGACCGCGACGTCGACTCCCCTCATCGCCTCGTCAAAGCTCTGCGGGGTGACCACCGGATAGGGCTCGCCGTATGCCCCCTCCCAGTGATCCTCGTGCTCGGTCCCCCAGTGCTCCGGAAGGTGGCAGTGGGTGTGGATGTCGATGATCATGCGATGGCCAATCTGCGTCGTACGTTCTGCATTGCGGCACCGAGCCGCGGAAGCGATGCGATCTCTGCGGCCGCTTCGGTGAGCGCGCGGTGGACCCGTTCCTCGTCGTCGGTGGAGAGTTCACCGGCCGGACCCGATACGCTCAGCGAGATCGCCGTCTCGCCCTCCGCAGGCACGAGAATCGCCATGCACCGCACGCCGCGGTTACGCTCCTGATCGTCGATGCTGACCCCCCGCGCGCGGATCCGCTCCAGCTCTGCGTCAAGCTGCTCGCGGGTGGTGAGGGTGTAGTCGGTGAAGCTCTCGTAGGGTGCGCGGGTGGGAACGTGATCGTCCACCTGCCGCGGGTCGAGCACCGACAGCAGCATCTTGCCGAGGCCGGTGCAATAGGTGTGGTCGAGGAATCCTCCGGCGGCGATACGCAGCGCGCGGGCCGGCTCCTCGACGGCGAGGTGCAGCACGGCCCGACCCTGCAGAATGCCGAGGTTCGAGGTAAATCCGAGGTCGTCGGCGAGCGCCTTCATGACGGATGCCGCGATCTCGGCGAGCTCCACCGGAGCCAGCGACTCGGTGAGCTCATACAGGCTCGGCCCGAGGGCATAGGCGGGCGGCTGACCCACACGCATCACGAACCCCTCACGTTCCATGACGGCGAGCAGGCGAAGGAGCGTCGGCTTGGGCAGATCGATCGCTCGGGCGAGCGCGGCCAGCGGCATGGGGTGGTGCGCTGCCCCCAGCGCTCGAAGCGCTGCCAGCCCCCGGGAGAGCCCCTGCGAGTGATACGACGTGGAATTCGGTTCCATGTGATGAACCCTGACGTGGAGCGCCGTTTCATGTCAAGCAATTCGTTGAAGATCGCCGAAAACGCCGAAACCCCGGGGCTATCCCCCGGGGTTTCGGTTCGCACGGCGAATCAGCCCGCGTAGTCCGATCGTTGCGTGAACACCGCGGACAGGGTGCGAGCGACCACGTCGTAGCTCATCGTCAGGAACGTTCCGGATGCGAGTTCCACGTTCGAAGGATTCGCCTGATCGCCGTTACCTGCGTCGTACACCAGGGTGGAGCGCACGGCGTGTCCGTTCCAGCTCGCGGACGGGTCAGCGATGATCACACCCTCGGTGGGTCGTCCCGTGCGCGCCGGATTGCCGTACGTCAGCAGGAGGCTGCCATCAGAAAGCACTGTCTGAGAGTGCGACTCTGCCGGAATGTCTGTGATCGCGGCCGCGGACCAGGTGGCACCGTTGTCGAAGGAGCGCGAGAGGTACGCGCGCACCGGGCTCGACGTGGACCGGATGAGGGCGACGATCTCCCCCGATGGCAGCACCGAGAGGTTCGGCTCCTGGAACGCTACCGAGCCGACCGCGAGGGTCACTTCGTTCGCTGCGTCCCACGTGAGGCCCTGGTCAGTGCTGCGCACGACGGTGGCCCGCTGGCGTGCATCCCCCGGCAACGTGCCGTAGAGCGGGGATCAGCAGATCCCCGCTGGCTAGCTCAACGATCGGTCCATGGTTCGCCGCCCACCCGAGCGGGTATCCACCCGACACCGGACCGCAGGCGCAGCTCATCTGCGTGGACACCGTCGTCGGCGATGACCACGTGCTTCCGCCGTCGGTGCTGCGCATGACGTAGGTGCCGTGCAGGACGTTGGGCGAGCCCCACTGCGTGTAGAAGTAGGTGAGCAGCAGAGTGCCGTCCGCCAGAACTGCCAGCTTGGGATCACGCGGATCGTGTGCGGGGTCAGTCACCAGCGCCGGCGTGGACCAGGTCGCACCATTGTCGGCACTGCGCACCAGCTTGATCACACCGTTGGTACCAGCGTGTGCGGGAGCCTCGTAGTATGACGCCACCACAGTGCCGTCGGCGAGCTTCACCGCTCCGGGGAATCGGATCGCCGAACCCGCGGGGGCGGTGGCCGCAACGGTCGTCCGGAACACGGGGATGGTCGATGCCATCCCGAGGTCGTCGATGTAGAGGTTCAGTCCGACCGGTCCCGTGCCCTCGGAGCCGATCATCAGCGCACCGAGCGAGGTACCGCTGCTGGCGCGAACCGTGGTGGGAAAGCGCACGCGATCCACCTCGATCGTCGCTTTCGCCGTGGTCGCGTCCATGCGGACCTCGATCCAACGCGCCAGCGGGTCGACGCCCGGAGCCGTGCCCAGCGTCACCCACGCCGATCCGTTGTACGCCTTGACCACGAGGTCACCGCCGGAGCGGGACAGGAAGAACCGCCAGACACCGAGGGCATCGGACGCCGATGCCCCGAGTGAGACGATGACACCCGTGTCCATCTGCGAAGCGAGTAGCCGGAACGTCACCGACTTTTGTGCGGACGCCGCGTCAGGGCACGTCATCCGAGTGTGCACCGACGTGCTGGCGTCGGTCAGCCGCACCGCACGGTTGCTCGCTGGCGCACCGGCAAGGGCCGCGACTTGGACGGTCGCATCACCCACAACCGTGCAGGCGGCAGGCGCTGCCCCCACGGCCTCGGCGTCGAACGAACGTACGGCACCAACGAATGGCGCGGCTGTTGCGGGCGCTGCGACGCTGAGCCCCAGCGCCAGGGCGGTTGTCGCGATCAGTGTCGCGATCACCCGCGGAAAGCGGTTCGGCATCATTGCCTCCTCCTCCGAGACCGGCCCAATACCGGTCGGTGGTGGGGAAGCTAAAGTCGCCGTCCGTTCCATGTCAATTCGTGGAACGATTCCTTTGATCAGTATTTCGACTGGATCCGGGTGATCATCACCCCGTACGGTATGTGCATGGGCCACACCGCAACCCCAGGAGATGACGATATGACCGATGACCGCGAGACCACCCGTTGGCGCACATTCTGGGCGCGGGGTGGCTGGTGGCGGTCCGCGCTCGTAGTCGTCGCGTACTTCGTGGTGTTCCAAGCCGGATCTTTACTGTTCGCGCCACTCCTCGCGACCGTGACCGACCCGGCGATGGTGGTGCTGGTATTCACCGCCCTGCCGATCGCCCTCGGGGGCATCATCCTGGTGGCGTTCGCCCTCTCCACGGGACAGTTGCGGACGCTCTTCGGGCATCAGCCGATCGGTGGCCGGTGGTGGATGTGGATCGCCGTGGCTATCGTCCTCGTGTTCAACGCTCTGCGCTTCGCCACCACCGACTATGCCGATGCAGGCTTCACGCTGGCACTCGCGTGGCTGGTGGCGGGACTGTTCATCGGTTTCGCGGAGGAGTTCCTCACCCGCGGCATCGTGGTGCAGTTCATGCGACGCGCCGGCTACGGCGAGATCGTCGTCGCCGTCGTCTCAGCGGCCCTGTTTGCAGCGATGCACGCGGGCAATCTGCTCACCGGGCAAGCACTGTTCCCGACGGTCGTGCAGCTCCTCTACACGTTCGCGTTCGGCCTGTGCATGTACCTGACACTGCGGGTGACGGGAAATCTCATCTGGCCGATCCTGCTGCACGCGAGCACCGATCCATCGATCTTCCTGCAGAGCACCCATCCTGCTGACACCCCGGTCGCCGCCTTCGCCGGCCTCGGAAATATCGCGGTGATCGTGGCCGGCCTGATCCTGCTGATCTTCATCCGCGGTCGTGTCACGCCCCCACAGCACGTCACCACCGTGGGGTGACGATCACCCACCCGCGAATCACGAAGGTCCGAACCCGGCGGGTTCGGACCTTCGTGTTGACGTGCTGGTGTCAGCGACCGGTACCGGCGTAGACCGTCGCCTCACCGTCGGAGTCAAGGCCAAAGGCCGAGTGCACGACCGCGGCCGCCGCTGCGATGTCGGAGGCACGCAACACCACGGAGATGCGAATCTCGCTGGTGGAGATCATCTCGATGTTCACGCCCGCCTTGCTCAGCGCCTCGAACAGGGTTGCGGAGACGCCGGAGTGCACGCGCATACCGGCACCGACCACGGAGAGCTTGCCGATCTGGTCGTCGTGCAGCAGGTTCTCAAATCCCACGCCGTCCTTTTCCGCCTGCAATGCGCGAATGGCGGTAGCCGCATCGGCCTTCGGGAGCGTGAACGAGATGTCCGTGCGACCGGTGCTCGCAGCCGACACGTTCTGCACGATCATGTCGACGTTGGCACCCGATTTGGCGACGATGGTGAAGATGTCGGCAGCCTTGCCGGGCACATCAGGAACACCGACGACGGTGACCTTGGCCTGGCTCAGATCGGTGGCGACACCAGCGACGACGGGCTCTTCCATTGCATCTCCCTCAGCTGCGCGCGGGCTCTTCATGCCCTCGCCAAGAACGTAGGTTCCCTCGTTCGATGAGAACGAGGAGCGGGCGTGGATCAGCACGCCATGACGACGCGCGTACTCGACGGCGCGGATGTACAGCACCTTCGCGCCGTTGGCCGCGAGCTCCAGCATCTCCTCGCTGGAGACCGTGTCGAGCTTGCGGGCGTGCGGGACCACGCGAGGGTCGGCGGTGAAGATGCCGTCGACGTCGCTGTAGATCTCGCACACATCGGCGTCGAGTGCTGCGGCGAGTGCAACGGCCGTGGTGTCGGACCCGCCCCGGCCGAGCGTGGTGATGTCGCGGGTGTCGCGGTTGAAGCCCTGGAAGCCGGCGACGATGACGATCGCGCCCTCATCCAGCGCTTCGCGCAGGCGCACCGGGGTGACATCGACGATGCGCGCCGCACCGTGATGCGCGTCGGTGATCATGCCGGCCTGGCTGCCCGTGAACGAACGCGCTTCGAAGCCCATCGAGTGGATCGCCATCGCGAGCAGGGCCATCGAGATGCGCTCGCCTGAGCTCAGCAGCATGTCCAGCTCGCGGGGTGCGGCGATCGGCGCCACAGCATTCGCGAGGTCGAGGAGCTCATCGGTGGTGTCGCCCATCGCGCTCACGGCGACCACGACATCGTGTCCGGCACGACGTGTGTCCACGATCCGCTTGGCCACCCGCTTGATGCTCTCCGCGTCGGCGACCGAGGATCCGCCGTACTTCTGCACGATCAACGCCATGGGGAAACTCCTGAGAATGTTGAGCGATCTGCTCACTGAAACACCAGTTTACGAGGCGCTGCATGCTGCTTCTGCCATGTGACGCCTGATCGACATGCAGAGCGCGCGGTCAGCTCTCCCAGACGATCACGGGCGTGTGCCCGTCCGGGAATCGCGCGACCAGGAGCTGATCGGTCTGCGGATCCTCGATGCCGTAGTCGATGCTGAGGACGGAGTCCGTCGCCCACGCCCCGTCGGGGAAGATGCCAACGCGAACCACGACCAGCGCGTCCAGGAAGTCGCCCGGCGTGCGATCCTGCCAGCCCTCAACTTCCTCGTGGAAGAAGCGCCAGTAGTCCGCAACCGTGGTGCCGTCGTCTCCGAGATCCGCGGCGATGCGCTCGCGCGCCGAGGCGTCGTGCTGGTCTAGCCGATCGAGCACGTCGTCGAGCCGCGTCACCGCGTCCTCGTCGAAGGCGGCGGGATCGGCCACCACGAGCGTCGCGGGAGCGGGCCGCTGGGCGATGGTCACGGCGGCGTCCACCACGAACTCGTCGCCGTCTTCACAGAAGGAGAGGGAGCCCAGATGCCTGCTGTGCTTCATGGCGTGAGCGTAGCGTCCTCCGCTTCGGGCGACACAGGACGTGACCGCAAGCGTCCACCGGTGGCTGCCAGCCAGCAGCCCACGAGAACGATCGGAGCTCCCAGGAGGAGACCCGGTCCCAGTGGCTCGCTCATGATGAGGACGCCGAGCCCGAGGGCCACGATGGGATTGATGTACGTGAACAGCGGCGCGTTCAGGGGACCGACCTGGGCGATGAGCGCAAAGAACACGAGGAATGCGACGGCCGTACACAGCACGCCGAGAAGAACGAGGCTCACCACGCTGGGAACGGACGGCACCGTGTGGGTGGTCAGGATCCCCGCGGGCAGATAGCCGATGCCCACGATGAGCAACGCGAGGCAGATCGATCCCATCGAGGGAACATCGGCGAGCTTGCGCGCGATGACGAACGGCGCAATGGCGTAGAGCAGCGCGACCAGAAGCACCTCGCCCACGGCGAAGAGGCCGCCGCCCGTCACGCCGACGCCAGGGCCGAGCACGATCACTGCGACGCCGCCGAGTCCGAGGACGAGCCCAAGGATACGCACGGGTCGCAACGCCGTTCGATCACCACCGCCGAGTGGCGACGAGAAGCCCGGTGAGCCCTGAGGGCAGCGACTGCTCCGCATGGCCGAGCAGAAGGAACGGACCAGCCATCTCGATGAGTCCGAAGGCGAGCACCCACGGCCACTTCTTCGCCGCCTGCTTCAGTGCTCCTGAGCGGATCGCGAACGGGAGAAGCAGAAGCGCACCGATGAGGGTGCGTCCGGCGACGATGGCGGGCGGCGAGAAGGAGTCGACAGCCACCTTGATGAGCAGATACGGGATCCCCCACAGCAGCCCCATGCGGCGAACAGCAACCACCCCCGGCGGGTGAAGCCGGTCATGACTGGAGATCCCTGGGCGTCGTCGTGGCGCCGTCAGACTGCACGGCGTCCCTCGAAGGCGCGCCCCAGAGTGACTTCGTCGGCGTACTCGAGATCGCCACCGACGGGAAGGCCCGATGCGAGTCGCGTCACCGAGATCTGCATCGTGGTGAGGAGCCGACTGAGGTATGCGGCGGTCGCCTCACCCTCGAGGTTGGGGTTGGTGGCGAGGATCACCTCCTGCACGGTGCCGTCGGCGAGGCGTGAGAGAAGCTGAGAGATACGCAGATCGTCGGGACCGACACCGGCGATGGGGCTGATCGCGCCACCGAGCACCTGGTAGAGACCGCGGTACTCGCGGGTGCGCTCGATTGCGGCGACGTCCTTCGCGTCCTCCACCACGCAGATGAGGCTCGGGTCGCGGCGTGGGTCACGGCAGATGGCGCACCGCTCCTGCTCCGAGACATTGCCGCACACCTCGCAGAAGCGCACCTTCTCCCGAATGTCGACAAGCAGCGCCGCCAGCCGGGAGACGTCGAAGCTCGGCGTCTGCAGAATGTGGAAGGTGATCCGCTGTGCGGACTTCGGCCCGATCCCGGGCAGGCGGCCGAACTCGTCGATCAGCTCTTGAACGATTCCGTCGTACATCAGGCGAACCTCGTGGGCGGCTCGTAGGGTTCCTCACGGACGAAGGTGGCGCCGAGCACCTGTCGTACGACCGCCTCGCCGTAGCGCTGGCGGCCGTCACCGATGTCAATGGATCGAGAGGAGACCGTGGGTCGCTGTTCTTCCTCGACCGGGTCAGGCTCGGGGTCGGGCTCCGGCTCTGGTGCCGCGGGGGTCGGCTCCGCCGCAGCGGGAACGGACAACGGAGTCGAGCCGCCGGGGATTGCGGCCACAGCCCAGTCAGTGACAGGTGCCGCGGCCGATGAGACTGATCGCGGAGGGCGACCTGCGGGCGGAGGGGCCGACGGAGCAGTCGCCGAGGCATTCGTCGCGGACGCAGGCGCCCCCGGCGCGTTGGTCGCAGATGAGTTGGTCGCCGACGTGTCGGCACCGGGTGCGCTCGAATTACTCGCACCCGTCGCACTCGCCCCGCGCGCACCCGCGTCTGGTGTGCTCGTGCGCTGCGAGCCGCGCGATCCAGATCCGCGTCGTCCATTGTCTTCGGGCGCCTCGTCCTCCTCGGGCGGGGCTTCATCCGACGGATACCAGCCATCGTCAGCCGGTGCCGTCGCCGTCGGGGCGTCCGTGCGCCACCCAGGCCCGGGGGCTTCGGGTGCACCGGGCAGCGGGGCCGCGGCACGGTCGTGTCGCGCGAGGTATTTCACCCGCACACCGAGCACATCGATGATCGCCGTGCGGAGATCCTCGCTCGGTCCCGCTCCGGCGTTGAGCTTCTTGAAGGCCGCGACATCCGCCTGACTCTGGAAGCCGAGCGTGAGCACGTCTCCCTCGAACGCCAGCACGCGCGCGTCGCTGGCGACAAGCCACGACGCACGGTTGATCGCTTCCAGCCGCTGGAGGATCTCGAGCCAGGCATCCTTCATTCGCTGGGCGCCGATCGGCGCATCCCCGTCGGGAGCTGCACCGACGGCCGCGTCCTCGGCAGGACCGACAGCAGCACTGGCGGCCGTCTCGACCGCTGGGTCGCCGGCAGCGCCAGCGGTTTCCTCGGCCGCTGAATGAATGGTCGCCTGCTCCGCCGCGCCGCGAGTCGTTTCGTCGGCAACACTGGCGTCGCCCTCGGGCAAGTCTGCATTCGGCGCTGTCTGACCGTCCGCTGCGGGCACGGCCGCATCCGCTCCGGCGGTCGGCTCTGCCCCTGCTGACTCCAGATCCATCGCAAACATCGGTTCATCATCGACAGCGCGGTCGGCGTCAGGTGCGTCACCAGTCGCGGCGTCGTCAGGCTGAGGTTTCGGAGCCTCTGCCCGCACGGCCTCATCGTCGTGAGTGGACGGCATGGCATCTCGGCCTGCCGAGGTCGATGTGGTGCTGGGATCGGTGTCGGACGGAGCTTCCGGCTCCGGGCCGGCTCCCGCAGTCACCGCCCCCGAGACCGTGGACACTGGCACTGCGGACTCGGCAGGACTCGACACCGCGGTCGATGCTGCCGGCGCCTCCTGCGGCGCTGGCACGGATGCGGGCTGAGACGTGGGAGGAATCGAGGCGACATCGGCCGACGCCGCGGTGCCCGGCGATGCCTCTGTCTGCGAAGCGGCGGGCGCTGTGGACGGTCGCGAGGCAGCAGGAACGGACGTGGCAGCAGCAGACGTAGGTGCAATCGGCGCAGATGCGGTCGGCGCAGCAGCAGGTGCGGCCGCAGCGGGTGCCGTCGGCGCCGCCGAAGCGGGTGCCCCCGGTGCCGCCGATGCAGACATAGCCGGCGCAGATGTCGTCGGCGCAGCAGCAGGCGCAGGTGCAGCAGCGGGTGCCGCAGCTCCAGCCGCGAGGGCGCCCGGCGCCACGGGGACGGCGCCGTCGATGGCGCCCGTGCCCGCGAGCACACGCGCGACGAGCAGCTCCAGGTGCAGACGCGGCGAGGTGGCGCCGGTCATGTCGTCGAGCGCGGTAGACACGAGGTCCGCCGTTCGTGACAGGCGAGCTCCTCCGGTCGCCGCCGCCTGCCGGGCCATGTGCTCCAGCTCGTCGGCGGGAACGCCCCGGAGCACAGCGGTGGCTCCGGCTCCAGCCGCAGCGATGATGATGAGGTCGCGGAGTCGCTCCAGCAGATCGTCGACGAAGCGCCGCGGATCCTGACCGGTCTGGACCACGCGGTCCACGGCGGCGAATGCGGCGGCAGCATCGTCAGCAGCAAACGCATCGACCACAGCATCCAGCAGTTCGCTGTGCGTGTAGCCGAGCAGCGCGACGGCACGCTCGTAGGCGACGCTGTCGTTCTCGGATCCCGCGATCAGTTGGTCCAGCAGCGACAGAGTGTCTCGCGGGGATCCGCCGCCGGCGCGAACCACGAGCGGCAGCACGCCGGGCTCAACCGACACGCCTTCCTGCACGCAGAGACTGCCGACGTAGTCGAGCATGGCGGCAGGCGGCACGAGGCGGAACGGATAGTGGTGGGTGCGCGAGCGAATGGTGCCCAGAACCTTCTCCGGCTCCGTGGTGGCGAAGATGAACTTCACGTGCGGCGGAGGCTCCTCCACCAGCTTCAGCATGGCGTTGAAGCCCTGCTGCGTGACCATGTGCGCCTCGTCGAGGATGAAGATCTTGAAGCGGTCTCGGGCCGGTGCGAACACGGCGCGCTCGCGCAGGTCGCGCGCATCGTCGACACCGTTGTGGCTGGCCGCGTCGATCTCGACGACATCGAGGGACCCGCTGCCGCTCCGCGACAGCTCAACGCAGCTGTCGCACACGCCGCAGGGCGTGTCCGTGGGGCCGGCGGCGCAGTTCAGACAGCGCGCCAGAATACGCGCTGACGTGGTCTTTCCGCATCCACGGGGACCCGAGAAAAGATAGGCGTGTCCGATGCGATCGGCACGCAGCGCGGTCATCAGCGGATCGGTGACCTGCGACTGCCCGATCATCTCGGCGAACGTCTCCGGACGGTAGCGGCGGTACAGGGCTGTGGTCACCCCTCCAGCCTACGGGAGGGCACCGACATTGAGTCCGGGATCTAGCTCACCCACCGACGCCACTGGCCCGAATCCATGAACAGGCGCCGAAAACATGAGCGATTGGCCGGATCTCTCATCCACCGGCCGCATACTCATGTTTTCGCCGCACTCCCCCACCGCCACCCCGCACAGCCACACTCCCCAAAGCCGGACGAGAAACAACACACGGGGCGGACCAGATCACCTGGCCCGCCCCGTGCGTACGTCCGCTTACTCTGCGGCGACGTCGATGACTCCCGTGGGAGGGATGCTTGCCGTGATGTAGCTGCCGTCTTCACGACGACCGCGCGCGACATCGCTGATCGTCGGCCGTCCCTGCAGCACGGGCCCCTGATCCGCCAGGGCGACGACCGCGTCAGCGCCCACCGCAGCGGTATAGGCCACGCCGCGGACGGTGAACTCCACCGCCTCGCCGGACTCGACGCTCACGCGCAGCTCGGACGGCGCTACCGACACGAGAAGCTGCGATCCGTGCCAGTCCAGCGGGAACGCCAGCTCGGGCCACGCCGCCGGCAGGCGAGGATCGAACGACAGCTGTCCGCCGTGATCACGCATGCCGCCGAAGCCCGACACGAGCGCGGTCCACACACCACCGGCCGAGGCGATGTGCGCGCCGTCCGCCGTGTTGTGGTGCAGGTCGGCGAGGTCCACGTTCAGGGCGTGGAGGAAGTACTCCATCGCCAGGTCGCGATAGCCGACCTCGGCTGCGAGGATCGACTGCACCACCGCGGACAGCGTCGAGTCCCCCGTGGTCAGCGGGTCGTAGTAGTCGAAGTCGGCGAGCTTCTGCGTGGCCGAGAACTGATCTCCCTGCAGGAACAGCGCCAGGACCACATCGGCCTGCTTCAGCACTTGGAACCGATAGATCACCAGCGGGTGGAAATGCAGCAGGAGGGGGCGCTGCGACGCCGGTGTGTTGTCGAGATCCCACACCTCGCGATCCAGGAACAGCGCATCCTGCGGGTGGATGCCGAGGTGGTCGTTGAACGGGATGTGCATGGCGTCCGCGGCGGACTGCCAGGCGTCCGCTTCACCGGGCTCCAGCCCCACGCGATCCGCCAGCGTGCGGTACGCCTCGGGTGCAGCCACGGCCATCTCGCGCACCACGCTCGCCGCATAGGCGAGGTTGAAGCGCGCCATCACGTTCGTGAACAGATTGTCGTTGACCACCGTGGTGTACTCGTCAGGGCCGGTGACGCCGTGGATGTGGAAGGTGTGATCGCCGTTCTCGCGCCAGAATCCGAGGGTCGACCACATACGAGCTGTCTCGACGACGATGTCCGCTCCCTCGCGATGCAGGAACTCGACATCTCCCGTGGCGCGCACATACTTAGCCACCGCGAAGGCGACGTCGGCGTTGATGTGGTACTGCGCGGTGCCGGCTGCGTAGTAGGCCGATGCCTCCTCGCCGTTGATGGTGCGCCACGGGAACAGAGCACCCGCCTCGTTCAGCGCCGCCGCGCGACGGCGCGCTGCCGGCAGCATCAGCGCGCGCATCCGCAGGGCGTTGCGGGCCCAGTCGGGAGACGTGTAGGTGAGGAACGGCAGGACGTACACCTCGGTGTCCCAGAAGTAGTGGCCGCTGTAGCCGGACCCCGTGAGGCCCTTCGCGGGAACCCCCTGGGCGTCCGCACGAGCTGAGGCCTGCGCCAGTTGGAAGAGATCCCAGCGCACAGCCTGCTGCACCTCGTCGTCGCCCGAGATGCGAACATCGGAGCGCTTCCAGAACGCGTCCAGGAACGTGCGCTGAGCGGTGAAGACCGCGTCGGCACCTCCCGCGCGCACCCGGTCCAGCGTCCGGCGCCCGCGATCGACCAGCTCACGTGCGGGCGCGATCTCCGACGAGTGATACGCCACCGTCTTGGTCACCGTGACGGGAACGCCCGCGCGTGCCTGCACCCGGTAGACGGTCTTGGCGATATCGCCCTCGACGAGACTGCGGGTGTTGAAGTCGTTGGCGGTGGCGATCTCGTGATCGGCGACGACGGCGAGCGTCATGCCGGAGTTGGTCACCCGGTATGACAGCGCGGAGCGATCACCGTCCTCCCAGAACTCCTGCGGCTGCAGCACGCGGTTGCTGATGCGCTCAGTTTTTCGGGGGTCGAACTTCGCGGTGCCGTGTCCGTGAGCGGGCGCGGCTCCGCCGAACACGTCCTCACCGTCCTGGCGGTTCACGACCTGGCTGCTGATGGCGACGGGCGCGTCGGTGTCGACGCTCACCGACAGCCGCTGCAGCGTCAGGTGTCGATCCGTGAACGAGACCAGACGCTCCAGGTTGACGCGCACCTTCTTGCCCGCAGGCGTGCGCCAGAGCAGGTGTCGGCGCAGCACACCGGCCTGCATGTCGAGCTCGCGGCGATACTCCAACAGCTCGGAGGTCTCCAGCACCAGCGGCTCATCGTCGACGTAGACGCGCATGATCTTCGCGTCCGGCGCGTTGACGATGGTCTGACCGACCTCGGCGAATCCGTACGCCTGCTCGGCATGACGGATGGGCCAGGTCTCGTGGAATCCGTTGACGAACGTGCCGTGCTCGTGCGCGTCGCGTCCTTCCGGATGGTTTCCGCGCAGGCCGAGGTAGCCATTGCCGACGGAGAAGAGGGTCTCGGTGAGGCCCTTGTCCTCCGCATTCACACGGGTCTCGACGAGACGCCAGGGGTCGACGGGGAAGCGATCGCGATCGAGCATGTCTGCTTTCAGGAACGAGAGGGATCGGATGGGGTTCAGAAGAGGAGGTCGGCGAGGTCGCTGACAACGACGTTCGCGCCGGCGGCACGCAGAGCGTCCGCACCGACTCCGCGATCGACGCCGATGACCAGGGCGAAGCCACCGGCCGCAGCGGATTCGACACCGCTGATGGCATCCTCCACGGCGACAGCACGCGAGGGCGCCACACCGAGGTCGGCGGCACCGCGCAGAAACACATCCGGCGCGGGCTTGGAGGGCAGTCCATCGCGCTCGGCGACCACGCCATCAACCACGACGGCGAACCGATCGGCGATGTTCGCGGCGTCGAGAACCTCGACGGCGTTCTTGGAGCTGGAGACCACTGCGAGCGGGACTCCGCGAGCCACGAGGGCGTCGACGAGAGCGAGGGAGCCGGCGTACGGCTCGATGCCCTCCTCGCGCAGCACCCGCGTGAAGACGACGTTCTTGCGGTTGCCGATCCCACACACGGTGTCGGCAGTGACCGGATCGGACGGATCGCCCCACGGCACCTCGACATCGCGCGATCGCAGCAGCGAGGCGACACCGTCGTAGCGCTTCTTGCCGTCGACGTATTGGAAGTAGTCCTCGGACGTGTACGGAGGCGTGATGTCCCACTCGTCGAAGAGGGTGTCGAACATGCTCTGCCACGCGTGCATGTGCACCTCGGCGGTGGGCGTCAGCACCCCGTCAAGATCGAACAACACGGCGTCGTAGGCGGTCAGGTCAACAGCTGCACCAGTGGGCAGTTCGGCCACTGCTCCTCCGAATCGGACGGGTTGACGCGCACCCTGCGCGCACTCGGCCCAGGTTATGGTGTGGAACCGTTCCACTGCACACGGACCGGAAGCCACGGCATGACCGTCGTGCCGTGGCCTCCGGGCGCGATCACCAGGTGCTGATACGCGTGATCTCCAGCTCGCCATCCACGATCGCGTACTGCCCGGTGAAGGCGAACGTCGAGGTGCGCGGTGTCGGGTCCGGGTTCCAGGTGGTTCCCTTCCCCGTCGTCGAGATGGTGAACTGCTCGGTCTGGAACCGGCCGTCGCCGATGTCCTCGAACCCGGTCGCCATCTCGGTGAGGCTGAGCGCACTGAGGTCGGTTTGGCGCAGCGCGTAGGGGCACTCGTCGTTCATGTTCGTCGGCACCGTGACGCAGGCGGTCGCGGCTGCCTGTACGACTTCGAGGACCTTGTCGCGCACTGCCGACGTCTCGGATACTCCTGCAGATGCTTCCCCGCCGCTGTCCGTGACACGCAGTTCTGCGTCGCCTTCCGTGGCGAAGTACGGTGAATCGTCCTCATAGGTGAGCGCGTACACCCCGGGGTAGGCGTAGAACGCCACACCGGTCGCGTCGCTCGCTTTCTGGTGCGGATCGATGGAGACGTCGCCCACTCGGATCTGCGCGATACTCTCGTCCATCGAGAATCGCACCGGTGCCAGGAGCGGTGATCCGTCGAGCTTCCACGTGTCGAGCACCAGGAACTCCTTGGGGCCGGGGGCGACGCGGAACGAGTGGGTGAAGCTCTCGCCGTCCAGCGAGTAGTTCGCCACGACCGACGCTCCCGAATCCGAGCGATCCTGTACCGTCACGTCGTTGACGACGATGCGCATCGAGTCGCCCGCGAAGGCCACGTTCGTCAGCAGCCCGCGCGCATCGTTTCGCAGACCGGGATCGAGAAGTGCGGTCGCCCGATCCGCGTCACCGTTCGCGATGGCGGACAAGTAGGCGCGCACCTCCACCGCCGGATCGCGCTGCGCGTTGAGGATACCGACCGCGACGAAGCCCGCGCCGATCATGGCGCCCACTCCGGCGAGCGAGATGGTCCAGACGAGGATCGCGCGCTTGGTGCTCGGCTTCATCGGCTGTACCGGGGCGGGCACGGCGACGCCGGCCTCCGCTGACATGGGTGCCGAGGCCGTCATCGGCATGGTCATGTGCGAGGGGGTAGCGGACCACCCCGGTGCCGCTGGGTCGGAATCCTGCATGCCGTTCGCCATGACCGGCACGGCGAACGGGGCGCCGGCCCCAGCAACAGCCGGTGCTGCTCCCAGCCATGTGTCCACGGCCTGACCGCCGCCCAGCGTGCGCAGCAGGGCGGGGCTGAGCGAGAAGAGGAATGACGGGGTCACCTCAGCCAAGAGTGAGACGACCGCCGCGAAGACGAACACCAGGAAGGGCGCCTCCCATGAGGGTGCGAGCACGCCGTTGGCGTCGATGACAACATTCACCGAGATGGAGGCCGACAACAGCGCTGCAGCAGCCAGAGCCACCGCGAACATCGCCACAGGGAGCTGCCAGGCGCGGGCCACGACCACACGACCGGTGCGCGGACGACGAACGCCGATGAACACGGCCAGCCAGATCAGCAACAGCACGAACACGGCGATGATGAGCGCGGCCCAGCCACCGACCAGGTCCCAGAGGTGCGTCGACGACGACGTCACAGCGCTCCCCGACCAGTTCGTCACGCCCGTCGTGCTGATGCCCGACATCTGAACAGCGTCGAACAGCAGGCCGGTGACGTTGAGTCCGTAGGGGATCCACAGCAGCCACATGCCGTCGGCGTCGGCACGAGCGGCTCCGAGGAACACCAGGATCACGCTCAGCAGCGCGAGCGGGGCATGGGTGACGACGAGGTAGGTCAGCACCTCACGAAGGGGCGCAAGCCACCCCGGACGAACGCGCGATCCGATCACGCCCACACGGCCCAGGAAGGCCGCGGCGGCGACGATCACGAAAGCCCATGCCGCGGCGCTCAGCACGTACGGCTGAACCACCAGTGAAAACCCCAGGTCGGTACCGGTCTGGAGACCGAGCCGAGCAAGGGCGCTCGTGATCGCGATCACGAGCGCAATCGCACCGGCCTCGACAAGCGACCGTCCGAGCGCGGAGAGGACCGTGCGGGCGGCAGACGGCTCTCTTGCAGCGGTCCGCCGCGCGACCCACCACACCCCGGCGGCTGCACCGACCAGGGTGGACAGACTCACAATGTTCACTGCGCTGACACCGGTTCCGGACAAACCGCCGAACAGCTCAAGAGAGGCAGTGGCCGACACCTCGACTCCGCCTCCCAACGTCGCGAAGAGCGCGGTGAGGAAAAGCGGTACACCAACAACACCCGCGGATGCCAGGTGCAGGTTGGATTCCTGGATCGTGAGGACGATGCAGACAGCCAGCGCACTCACCGCAGCCGGCGCGACGACCGCGGCCAGCTTGAGGAGGGTGCCCAGAATTGCGGACGACGTCACGGCATCGCGCATCTCGAGCCCGAACGGTCCGGGAGCTCTCGGCGGCACGATTCCCGCCGGCGCCACGCCGGGCAGCACGGTTCCCGCAGGCATCGCACCCTGCCCATTCGCATGCGGTGGCACGTCGCCCCGAGACACCGCACCATCCGACACCAAACCGGGTGCCACATACTCCTGCGGAAACACGACCGGCTGGACCGCGCCCTCGTGCGGCGGAACCGTTGCGTCCGACGAAAACGCCCGTAGGGACGTCGGCACGCTCAGGCCCGGTGTCGACGCGGCGATCCCGCTCCATGCCGTGGTCTCCTCCCGGGCGGGTGGAGTCGAGGGCGGTGAGGTGTTCTGCGATGAGCCCTCCGAGCCTGTCACCGGCCGGGACAAACCCGGATCTGGTGGGCTCGGGTTCAGCGTATTCGGATCGAACTCAACACGGTCGTCAGGCGTCATGGACGTCACTCGCTTTCCGCCCCCCTCGGGCTACTCCCCCCGCCCCTCCGGGGAAAGCTTTCACAGCCTACTCACATGTTTGCCGGGTCGACACATCCCCGGTGCCGACGCCGCTCAAACTGTGATCACACTGCACCCTTCAGGAAACGCCAGAGGACCGATCCGGTCGCACGTCTCAACTGGCGATGGCCTGCAGCGTCTGGCGGGCGATCTCCAGCTCCTCATTCGTGGGCACGACGAGCACCGTCACTCGGGACGCGTCGGTGGAGATCACGCGAGGCCCAGCGGAGCGTGTGGAGTTGCGCTGCGGATCCAGTTCGATGCCCGCCCAGTCGGCCCCCGCAAGGGTCGCGGCGCGCACGGCGGCAGCGTTCTCCCCGACGCCTGCGGTGAAGGAGATCACGTCGACCCCGCCGAGGATGGCGAGATAGGCACCGAGGTAGTGCTTGAGGCGATGGACATAGACGTCGAAGGCGAGGGTGGCGCGGTCATCTCCGTGTTCGCGGCCGTCCAGCACGTCACGCATGTCCGAGACGCCGGCGAGGCCGAGAAGTCCGGACTGCTTGTTCAGCAGCCGATCCAGGTCGTCCGTGCTCATCTCGGCACGACGCGCGAGCTGGAAGAGGACGGCAGGATCCAGGTCGCCCGAGCGCGTCCCCATCACGAGACCCTCCAGCGGCGTGAACCCCATCGACGTGTCGACGCTTCGACCGCCGTCGATCGCCGTGACGGAGGCGCCATTGCCGAGGTGGAAGACGATCTGCTTCAGCTCGGTGTTGGCTCTGCCGAGGAAGGACGCGGCCGTCTCACTCACGTACTTGTGGCTGGTGCCGTGGAAGCCGTAGCGGCGGATGCGGTGTCGGTGCGCTACTTCGGTATCAATGGCGTACGTGAAAGCTGCGGGCTCGAGCGTCTGGTGGAAGGCCGTGTCGAACACCGCGACGTGCGGAACGTCGGCAAAGGCCTTCTTCGCGGCGATGATGCCCTCCACGGCTCCGGGATTGTGCAGCGGGGCGAGCGTGGACAGATCGTCGATGTTGATCTCGACCAGCGGCGTGATCACGGTCGGCTCGAAGAATCGCGCGCCGCCGTGGACCACCCGGTGCCCCACCGCCGTGGGCGGGTTCTCGGCGAGCAGCGGACCATGCTCGTCGAAGGCCTCGAGCATGAGAGCGAAGCCGGTGGTGTGGTCGGGGATCGGGACGACGGTGTCGTAGGTCGCCTTCTGCATCGCCACCTGGATGCCGCCGACCGGTGCGTGGACCGTGTGATGGATCGCGCCGCTCGCCTCTCCGATGCGCTCGACCAGGCCGCTCGCGAGAACGCGCTCACCGTCCATCTCGAGAAGCTCGTACTTGAACGAGCTGGATCCGCTGTTGATCACCAGCACTGCGCTCACGTCAGACCCCCTGTGCCTGAATGGCCGTGATGGCCACCGTGTTGATGATGTCCTCCACCAGCGCGCCGCGGGAGAGGTCGTTGATCGGTCGGTTGAGACCTTGCAGCACCGGCCCCATCGCTACCGCGCCGGCAGAGCGCTGCACCGCCTTGTAGGTGTTGTTGCCCGTGTTCAGGTCCGGGAAGATGAACACCGTGGCGCGTCCGGCCACCTCGGATCCGGGCATCTTCGCTGCAGCGACAGCCGCATCGGCGGCTGCGTCGTACTGGATCGGACCCTCGACCAGCAGCTCGGGCGCACGTTCTCGCACCAGGGCGGTCGCCGCGCGCACCTTGTCGACATCGGCACCGGATCCCGACTCCCCGGTGGAGTACGACAGCATGGCCACGCGCGGCGAGATGCCGAACTGCGTGGCGGTGGCTGCCGACGAGATCGCGATGTCCGCGAGCTGCTCGCTGGTGGGATCCGGGATCACGGCGCAGTCGCCGTAGACCAGCACCCGGTCCGCGAGCGCCATCAGGAACACGCTGGAGACCACCGACGTGCCGGGACGGGTCTTGATGATCTCGAACGCCGGGCGGATCGTGTGCGCCGTGGTGTGTGCGGCACCAGAGACCATGCCGTCCGCGAGTCCGAGGTGCACCATCATCGTGCCGAAGTAGGACACATCCGTCACGGTGTCCGCTGCGCGCTCCAGGGTCATGCCCTTGTGAGCGCGCAGCCGCGTGTACTCCTCGGCGAAGCTCTTCACGAGTTCGGGATCGAACGGGCTGAGAATGTGAGCGCCGCCGAGGTCCACACCGAGCTCCACCGCTCGTGCCCGCACTGCCTGCTCGTCGCCGAGGATCGTGAGCTCGGCCACCCCCCGAGCCTCGAGCGTGGCCGCGGCACGAAGGATGCGATCGTCATCGCCTTCGGGCAGGACGATGTGCCGTCGGTCCGCGCGCGCCCGCTCCACGAGGGCGTACTGGAACATCAGCGGCGTCACCACGTCCGTGCTCGCGACACCGAGCGCCTGGGCGAGCACGTCCGTATCGACGCTGGTGTCGAACAGCGTCAGCGCCCGATCGAGACGTCGACGCGAGTCGGACGCGAGCCGGCCCCGAGTGCGCATCACTCGCAGCGCGGTGTCGTATGTGCCGAGGTCCGTCGCGATCACGGGGAGCGAGGAGGAGAGACCGTCCAGCAGTCGGGTGATCTCCTCCGGGAGCGGGAACGGCCCGTTGAGGAGGATACCGGACACCGAGGGGAACGTGCCGGACGCGTTGGCCAGCAGGGTCGCCAGCAGCACATCGGTACGGTCCGCCGCGATCACCACCATGGCGTCCTGCTGCAGCCGCGGCAGCACGTTGACCATCGACATGCCGGCGACGACGACCGACAGCACCTCGCGGGTCATGAGCTCAGGATCGCCCTGGATGAGTCGCCCGTCCACTGCCTGCATGATTCCCCGCACGGACGGCGCAACCAGCGAGCGATCTTCGGGAATCGCCCACACCGGGGTTCCGGGCGCAGCGCCGTCGGCAACGATCGCAGCGGAGACCGCGGCGATGATCCCCTCGGACTGCGCGGGATCGGCGCGGTTCACGATCGCCGCGAGCAGGTGAGCACGGCTGTGGCGCAGCTCTGTCATCGCGATGTCAGCGGTGGCGGCGATCTCGGCCGCGCTGCGAGCCGTGGTCGTCCCGAGCTGCTCGCCCTGTCCCAGCTGGGCTCGACCGCCGAGCACGAGGAGAACCGGCGCTCCGAGGTTCGCGGCAATGCGCGCGTTGAAGCCGAGCTCTGTGGGGCTCGCGACATCCGTGTAGTCGCTGCCGATGATCACGACCGTCTCGCACCGGGCCTTGACCGCGTTGAACCGTTCCACGATCTGCGACAGCGCCGCCTCGGGGTCGGCGCGCACCTCGTCGTAGGTGACGCCGGTGGCCGCTGCTGCATCCAGCTCGACGCCGTCATGATCGAGCAGCATCGCAAGCACGCTGTCGATTTCGTCGCGCGAGCGCGTGATAGGGCGGAACACCCCCACACGAGCCGTGGTGCGGGTGAGGAGGTCCAGCACGCCCAGCGCGATCGCGGACTTGCCGGTGTGTCCCTCAGCTGACGTGATGTAGATGCTCTTCGCCACGCTTCCAGCCTAGGCGGGGCGCCGGTGAACGCGGCTGGAGATATTCAGCGAAGGCTCGTCATCCCTGCAATCTCGCGCGCATCGGCCGAACAGCCTCACGGAACTTCGCTGCCAACTCGGCGGCGCTGACGCGGCGGCTCCATGAGGGCCGCGGTGCCATATACCAGAGGTGCATGAACTCGTCATGCATCAGGAAATGATCCAGCAGGGTGGCGATCAGCACGAGGCCTCGCTCGTCGTCTGGCCACTCGTCGGCGAGCCGCACCATCGCTACTTCGAACCAGAGGCGATGAGCTTCTTCCGGCGTCGTGGCGACCAGCAACGCGGCTTCGCGGATCGCGGACGATATCTCGATCCGATCCAGTTCGAAGTACATCTGGGCGATGCGCTGCTCCGGCGGCGACAGGTCGATGCCGCTCTCGTCGCGCTGCTGTTCGATGGCGACGATGTCCTCGGTACGCACGAAGTTGGCGTCCAAGCCGTACACCAGCACCGCCGCGTCCACGCGTCGCAGCGGAACACGCACCACAAGGTCGTGGAGGTTGAGGGTGTCTTCCACGGGTCGCATGGGCTCAGAACAATCCGAACAGGTGCGCGACGAGTGCACTGATTGCTGCGGCCCAGATGAACAGCAGCGCGCTCGTGGTCACACCGGGATGCGCCGCGAGAAATGGGACCCGGCGGCGCACGGCGGGAGTCGGAGCCCAGAGGAGCCCGATCGCCGCGACCGACATTCCGGCGATCAACGCCAGTGCCGTTGCCAGAAACGGATTCACCGTGGAGTTGGGAGCAAAGCCCGTATGGGTCGTCACCTGGGGAAAGCTGATGATGACGATCAGCAGTGCGCTCGCGCCCCAGAACTGCGCCTGTCCAGGCTTCAACGCTCGTCGCTCCCGTTCCTCGGGCGTCAGCGGCTGACCGTCTTCGTCAAGATCATCCTGCGCCGGCTGCGGTGGCGGGCCATAGATCGCCGAGTTCATGGAAGAGAAGAAACGCTGGAGTTTGAGCGGGGTCAGCAGCGCGATCGGCGCGACGTGAAAGAAGACCAGCATGATGATCGTCCCGAAGACGAACTCAACCTTCACGATCGTCTCGTCGCGAGCGACCCGCAGACGATGACGTTCCCCGTGGCACCGACCGGGTGGGTCGGGCTGAAGAACATCTGATTCAGGCTGCGCATCGGCTCACAGTAGCGGCAGAGCGCCGCGGACCGAAGCAAAACGCCCGGCGACACGACTGTCCCGGGCATGAAAAGACTCTCCGCGCACCCGGCAGAGCCTGGTTACCCTTGCTACGTTTCCGTCCTGGGGGAGTTGGCCTGGATACCGCCGCGCGGAGAGCTGTCCCCAGTCTAACAAGCTCCGCACGCATCCTCTGACCACCTGGCCCGGTTAGAGTGTGCCCGGACGGTGTTGTCACACCCGAGGGCACCGCTCCGACCCGCGCAAGCGGGCATCGCGGACGAGAGGATTCCGATGGATCAGGGCACCACTCCGGCACCAGCGCCAGCAGCCGACCACGCGGGGGCCGCGGTCGACCAGGATCGCTTCTCGGCAGTCGTGGGTCGCATCGTGGAGTCGGTGGAACGGGTGATCGATGGCAAGCGTGCCGCGATCGACGCCGCGCTGGTGTGTCTGTTCGCCGAAGGTCACCTGCTCATCGAAGACGTGCCGGGAGTCGGCAAGACGATGCTGGCCCGCGCGCTCGCCGCGTCCGTCGACGCCGAGGTGCGACGAATCCAGTTCACCCCGGATCTGCTGCCCGGCGACGTCACGGGCGTGTCGGTGTTCAACCCGGTCACGCGTGAGTTCGAGTTCAAGCCGGGGGCCATCTTCGCCAACGTGGTGATCGCGGATGAGATCAACCGCGCGTCGCCCAAGACGCAGTCGGCGTTGCTGGAGGCGATGGAGGAGCGCCAGGTCACCGTTGACGGTCTCTCCCGCCCGCTCCCCGGGCCGTTCATCGTGGTGGCCACGCAGAACCCTCTCGAGATGGACGGAACCTACGCCCTTCCCGAGGCGCAGCGCGACCGATTCCTGGTGCGCCTGTCGATGGGATACCCCGACGCGCAGGCAGAGCAGGCGATGATCCGCCAGCGCGACACCGGCAACCCGCTCGCCGAGCTCCGCCCCGTCACCGATGCCGCGGAGATCACGGCGATGATCCGCTTCGTGCGGGGCATTCATGTGTCGCCTCTCATCGAGGAGTATGTGGTCCGCCTGGCACAGGCCACTCGCGTCCATCCGGATCTTCGACTCGGCGCATCGCCGCGCGCCACCCTGCAGCTGGTGCGCGCCGCGAAGGTGTGGGCGGCCCTGGACGGTCGCGACTTCGTGTTGCCCGACGACGTCACCGACCTCCTCTCCCCCGTGTTCGCGCATCGTCTGCTTCCCACGCGCACCGCCCTCGGTCGTGCCAGCAACGACGAGATCATCGACGAGGTGCTCTCCGGACTGACCCGCCGGGTTGCGGTGCCGATCGCGAGCCGCCGCTGACATGAGAAGTCCGCTCTGGCCGTTGACGACCCGCGGCACCGTGCTCTTCGTGGTCGGGCTCGTGATCGCCGTCGTGGGCCTGCGCATCGGACTCGATGCCGTCATCTACGCCGGCGTGGCGCTCGCCCTGCTGGTGTTGAGCAGCCTCGCGGTTCTGTGGTTCGGCGGCGCTGCCGGGGTGGTGCAGCACCGCGTCCTTCCCGATGTCTCGGCGGTCGGAGAGAAGATCGAGGTCGCGGCCACGTGGTCTACAGGGTCCGCGCCCGCGGGTCTCACGCGCTGGAGCGAGCGTGTGCCGGCCGGCCTTGCGGGTCGCGCCAGCGGCATCGTGACGCCGAGCGACCAGCGCATCGACCGTGTCCTGATCCGATACGAGCTCACGGGCACAGCTCGGGGCGATCACAGCGTCGGACCCCTGCGTGTCGGACTCGTGGATGCTCTCGGGCTCGCCAGACGGATGCCGACGATGGGCGAGTCGTTCTCCGTCCTCGTCGGGCCGGAGGTGCACGAGCTCCCCTCGCTGTCCGAGGCAGCGGGCGAGAGCGGCGGCACGCACTCGGCGATGTCGCCGCGTGCCGTCGAGGGCGCCGACAATCTGATCGCGCGCCCCTACACGCCCGGCGACTCGCTGCGTCGGATCCACTGGCGGGCGACGGCCCATCGCGATGAGCTCATGGTCCGTCAGGAGGAGTTCGAGAGCACGCCGCGCGCGACGGTGATCATCGACCGAGTGCGCCAGCCTGACGCGGGACGATCCGCGTCCACAGATCTTGAGACGGCACTGGCCGCCGCGATCTCAGTGGTGGTGCGGCTGGTTCGCGACGGATACGCCGTCACGCTGACCGACACGTCCGGATCGACGCTCGTTGCCGATATCGCAGACGAAGACGGCATCCGCTCCTCTCTGGCCGTGCTGGCGCGGCTGCAGAGTGTGCACGCTGCCGTGCGCGTGGCCCCGATGGCCGCGGAGCTCGGACCTGTCGTGCTCATCACGGCAGGACGCGTCGACGCAGCCGTCGACGCCACCGGAAGCATCGCGGCGCGCTCGTCCCTTCCGGTGCTGATCGCCGTGGGTGCCGTCGGATCAGGAGTGGAACGAGCATCGGCCCGCGGCTGGCGCACCGGCGTGGTCGCCGAATCGGGATCGACCGCACTGCGCTCGGCCTGGGCGCGTGCGGTCGGCGCGGAGGTGACCCATGGTCGTCCGTGAGGCTCCGGCACCGGCCAACCGCGCCCGTGAGATGCCGACGCGCTTCCCGCACCCGGACGCCCGTCGCCCCCGTCGCCCCCGTCGCCCCGCCGACGCGATCACGACACTGCTCCTGGGTGTGCTGCTGTGTCTGGCTCTCGTGCCGTTCGGGCGGATCTTCTCCGGCGAGACCTGGCGCGTGCAGGCTGTGCTGACGATCGCCGTGCTCCTCGGTGTCGGCTTCCTGATGCGCCTGCTTCGCACGGCCGGGATCGGTGCCCTCATCGCTCAGGTGCTCGTCGGACTCGGGTCTGCCACCGTGCTTGCCGCCCCCACCGAGGCCATTCTGCTCGTCATTCCGACACCCGAGGTGTTCGGTCGCTGGGATCTGCTCGCGGGCGGCGCAGTGCAGCAGATCCGCGAGGGCGTCGCGCCCATGCCTGAGGACCCCACCCTCTCGTTCCTACTCGTCTCGGCCATCGCGTTGATCACCGTGCTGACCGACCTCATCGTCACGACCTTGCGCGCAACGGTCGCAGCGATCCTCATCCCCCTGGCGCTCGCGCTCGCGCCGTCCGCGATCCTTCCCCACGGCAGCGATGCGGTCGCGATCGCCCTGATCATCGCCGTCGGTGCGGCGCTGCTGTATCGCCGCGTGCGACTGCGCGGCGGCCTGCGCCCGGGTGGCGTCGTCGGTGCCGGCATCGCTTCGGTCGTCATCGGGTTGGTCGCAGCGATGGTCGTCGCCCCACTCCTCCCCCGCGGCGGCACAGGTTCGCTGAACGGCTTCGGACTCGGCAGCGCGAACCGCATCGATGCCACTCTTGACCTCGGCGAGGACCTCCGCCGTCCGAACAACACCCGCATGCTCACGTTCACCACTGATGGCGGACCGGTGCCGTACCTTCGCCTCACGACCATGTCGGCGTTCACGGGCAGCGTCTGGGAGCCGGATGAAGGTGAACGCGTTGATCTGGAGTGGCTCGCCCAGTTCCCCGAGCCGCGCGATCCCGCCATCACGACCACGACCCATGAGATGGCCGTGGACGTCGATGGCGTCGATTCCACGATGCTGCCGCTGCCTGCGGAGCCTTTCGATCTGACCGGAGTTGACTCCTCGTGGAGAGCGGATCCCGATAATCGGACCGTTGCGTCGGATGGTCGGGTGATCAACGGCCTGGTCTACACCACGTTCTACTCGACCGCCGCTCCGTCTCTGGAGCAGATTCGCGCAGCGTCGGCACAGGTGGGCGCCAGCACCGGGCTCTCAGCGGAAGAGGCGCCGCTGCTGCACCAGTACGCCGCAGAGGTGACGGCAGCCGCCGCCACGGACTACGACAAGCTGCTCGCTCTGCAGACCTGGTTCCGCTCGAGCGAGTTCTCGTACTCGCTGGCCGCTCCGGTCGAAGACGGGTACGACGGATCGAGCGCCGCCGCGATCGAAGCGTTCCTCACCCAGCGCAGCGGCTACTGCGTGCATTTCGCCGCTGCGTTCACGCTGATGGCGCGTGACCTCGGCATGCAGGCACGCATCGCGCTCGGCTTCCTTCCCGGCGAAGCGACGGGCACGAGTGTCGACGACAGGGTGCAGTACGAGGTCACCTCGGACCAGCTCCACACGTGGCCGGAGGTGTACTTCGCCGGGATCGGCTGGGTGCCGTTCGAGCCCACGGCCAGCCTCGGCGTGGCCACCCGGTTCCTCTCGGCGGCTCCCACCAGCACCGATCCGAGTGAACCGACCGCCGCCGCCCCGACGCCCACCGCCAGTGCTCAGCCGGAGCGGCCCGACATCGAAAACCCCACGGACACCGGTGCCACGGGCGGCGGGCCGACGTTCGATCTGGGTGCCCTCCTCGCCGTTCTCGGGTGGATCGTGGTCGCGGCTGCCATCGCTCTGACCCCGTTCGCTGCGCGCACCGCTCTCCGATCCCGACGCATGGCCGCGGCACGCGGTGGCGACGCGGCAGCGGCATGGACCGAGCTTCAGGCGGACGCGACAGACCATGGTGTCCGAGTTGACGACTCGGATACCCCGCGCGAGTTCGTTGATCGGATCGTCACGGCCACGGGTGCTCCGCGCGACGAACTCGATCTGCTGCGCACCGCCATCGAACGAGCCAGCTACGCTCGCGCCGGCGATGCCGGAGACGAAGGCGAGGCCCTCGCTGCAGCAGTGGCCAACGTGCATCGGATCTGGCGCGAGACGTCAAGCACGCGCATCCGGCGCCGCGCCATGTTCCTGCCGGCGTCCCTGCTAACGCGGCGCGGAGCGGCCTCCACGTGACGCGCCCGGGCATTCAGCCCGGTCATGAGCACACCGCAACACAGGGTAGGATCGTGTGTGGCTCATTGAGCCGAGGAGAATTCGCCTAGTGGCCTATGGCGCACGCTTGGAAAGCGTGTTGGGTGTTAAAGCCCTCGGGGGTTCGAATCCCCCATTCTCCGCCGAAGTGACACCCGAGTGCGAAGGCCCTCGGTCCCTGGGAAACACGGGGATCGAGGGCCTTCGCCGTTGCGGCGCGCACGGGTCGCTGTGCGGGGCTGCTGTAAAAGCGGCAGATTCTGCTGTAAAGAAGCACCGCGTCTATGGTGCCTCGTGCGGCGTTGCGTCGAGATCGTCGGTGAGCCGGCGTCGTGACCAGGCTCCGGCGGAGTCCGTGGTGAGCGCGAGGAGGCCGAGGCACTGGACCGTGGCGTTGAGTAGGGCGAAGTCCAGGCCGAGCGCGATGGTGCCATCGAGGTAACTGGCCGCGGCGCCGACGATGGTGATCGTGAGCAGGATGATGAGGGTGTTGCGGGCGCGCCGACCGCCGCGGAGCATGTTGATGGCCAGCACGATCTGGATCACGAGTGCGACTGCGAAGATCCCCAGGATGACCCAGAGTGCAGCGATCTCGATGTCATCGAGGCCTGCCGTGTTCGTGAGGGCATTGACGATGTCGAGGCCGCTCAGCAGCGCACCGATCAGCACGATGATCGCCCCGACAATCGTGGTCATCGGCGGACGCGCCCGCTTCTCTGCCACGTAGCGCGCCGTTGTCGTGGTGTCTGCGAGGGAGGGCTCCACCCCGGACAGATCGAGGATGGGCAGGTCGCCGTCCGTGATGAACCGATCCCCACCGCCGTTTCGCGAGTGATATCCCGTCGTGAAGTCGCTCAGCACGCCCACGCGAACGGAGTCGTCTGCGGCCACGGCGGAGGAGACCACGAAGTCGCGCTCGACATCGGTGTCCTCGTCGATGCGATGGGTGATCTGGAGGGTGAATAGCGAGACCCCCACGTCGGTGTCATAGGTGCCTGCCCCCAGCCAGTCCACGCGCGCACCTCCCGGCAGAGGCCAGTCCGGCGGCGTGTGCCAGAAGCGCACGTGATGTCGTTGCTTCGGATTTCCCGCGACCTCCTGCTGGTACGCGACGTCCTGACGACGGCCGAACAGGTACAGGTTCGACACCGGCGCCGTGGGGTATGAGCGCCGGGTCAGCGTCGAGGTGATGATCCTCCAGGTGGAGGACGGTGATATCTCGTCTGCCGTATGCCACCCGGCACGACGCATCACCGCGTCGAGTTGGTCGAACGAGCCGTCCACGGCGAGGTTTACGGGGTCGCCGAGGAGACCATCCGCGGTCCGGGTGCGCCCGAAGAAGTAGTCCGGAACGTAAAGGTCGGAGAGCATCTTGTGCAGTCGTGGCAGGGCGAGATAGGCGAGCAGCGCCCACACGACCAGCGCGAGTCCGAGCCCCCACCAGGTGCGAAATCCCTGCAGCACGAGAAGGGTCGCCAGCCAGACGGCGGCAACGGTGCCGATGAGAAACGCGACACGGTCGAACACGGTGAAGCGATCAATCGGCTGTTGCATGCGCAGTGCGCTGCGCCTCACCGTGGTGGAGCGCTCCTCAGCAGAATCCGACGTGTGGGGCATCGTCTGTCACAGCGTCCGATCGAACGACCCGCGTCGGGTCGAGACGATCTCCTTACCCAGAGGGGCGAGCGAGACCGGAATCATCTTGAAGTCGGCGATGCCCATGGGGATGCCGATGATGGTGATGCACAGCGCGATTCCCGACACGATGTGTGCGATGGCCAACCACCAACCCGCCAGGATCACCCAGACCACGTTGCCGAGGAAGGACCCGACTCCCGCTGTCGGCTTGGCCACGACTTCGCGCCCGAACGGCCACAGCGCGTAGCCGGCGATGCGGAACGAGGCGATCGCCCACGGGATGGTGAAGATCGGGATGCACAGCAGGATCCCGGCGAGGAGGTAGCCGAGGAACAGCGCCCACCCCGAGAGGATCAGCCAGATGATGTTCAGGATCGTGCGCATGCGGCCATGATCCCATGTGCTTCGGACATCAGGGGAAGGTTCCGGAGTGGCGCTCGACGATCATCGCCGCATCCGCGATGCTCCCCGCGCCGTAGAGGAAACCTCGCGCGCCGTCGATGCGCGTGGCGATGAAGGCATCGGATACGGCGGTGGGTGCGTGGCGGAGGAGCAGCGACGCCTGAAGGGCCACCGCAAGCGCTTCCGTGAGTGCGCGTGCGGAGGTCTGCGCCTCGGCAGAGCCAGGATCCGCCGCGGCCCGACGCGCGAGTGCCGCAGTCTGATCGATGAAATCGTCCAGGCGCCGGTCCGCTCCCGCTGCTTCGCGGACTTCGTCGAGATACGCGTCGAGTGAGTCGGGCTCCCGTGCGAGGGCGCGCAGCGTGTCGAGGGCGATCACGTTCCCGGACCCCTCCCAGACTGCCATCACCGGCTGCTCTCGGTAACGGCGAGCAAGGGGGAGTGCCTCTGTGTACCCGTTCCCACCGAGACACTCCAGTGCCTCGTACGCATGGCCCGGACCGCGCTTGCAGACCCAGTACTTCAAGACCGCCGTGGCCAGGCGCCGGAACGGCTCATCCGCTGCGGGAGCATCGGCGTCATACGCAGCGGCGATGCGGAGCAAGGCGACCGTGGCGGCTTCCGTTTCGATCGACAGGTCGGCCAGCACCTGCGTCATCGCGGGCTGATCGGCGAGAGTAGCTCCGAAGGCGGAGCGGTGCTGTGTGTGCCATATCGCCTCTGCGGTGCCCTGACGCATCCCGGCTGTCGAACCCAGCAGGCAATCCAGCCGGGTCTGGTTGACCATCTCGATGATGGTCCGCACGCCGCGTCCCTCTTCGCCCACCAGCCAGGCGTGGGTGGCGTCGAATTCGATCTCGCTGGACGCGTTCGCCCGATTGCCCAGTTTGTCCTTGAGGCGCTGAATCGCGAACGGGTTGCGACGCCCATCGGGCAACATCCGCGGGAGGAGGAAACAACTGAGACCGCCGGGGGCTCGAGCGAGGACCAGGAAGCCATCGGACATCGGAGCAGAGCAGAACCACTTGTGGCCGCGCAGCAGGTACTCCCCGTTACCGACGGGGACCGCAATCGTGGTGTTGGCGCGGACGTCGGAGCCGCCCTGCTTCTCGGTCATCGCCATGCCGAACAGCGCCGACTTCTTGTCCGCATGCAGCGCCGGGTCGTACTGACGGGAGAGGAGTCGCGGAAGCCAGGTCTGCTGCAGCTCCGGGGAGGCGAACTGCTGGAGCGCCGGGACTACCGCGTGAGTCATGGAGACCGGGCAGGCGTGCCCGGGTTCGATCTGGGCGAAGAGCATGAACTGCGCGGCTCGAGCGACGTGCGCTCCGGGGCGCGGATCCGCCCACGCTGAGGTGTGCGCTCCGGCGGCCACAGCGGCGCCGATGATCGAGTGGTAGGCGGGGTGATACTCCACGTCGTCACGACGATTCCCCCAGCGATCGAAGGCGATCAGTCGGGGCTCCATCGTGTTCGCAAGCTCGGCGTCATGCTGGAACTCCGCGGTGCCGACGAGCTCTCCCGTCTTCGCGAGCTCATCGCGCGCCCAGTCAGCGCCGAACGTGGTGATGCCCTCGACCAGCGGACGATTCAGCAGGTACTCGTTCAGCCCCTCGCGCGGAGGCGCCTGGTTGGTGACGGTGTGGGTGCTGGCCATGGTGCTCCCTCTCGTTCGGTGTTTCGGACGAGGCTACGCCGGGCCTCCGACGTTGAGTCGGAACTGCTGTGGATGGATTCCTGCGTTACGGCGAGGTGCCGTCGCAGAGGGGTTCGCCGGCATCGGTTGGAGTGCCTGTCACCGTTGGGGCACGGGTGGGTCTTTTGTACGCGGGTCGTTCGGCGATCTCCGGTGCAGTTGTCGCACGATGTCGAGCGTCGTGGGATCGTGCCGTCGAGGCGTCGAGGCGTCGAGGCGTCGAGGCCGTCGAGGCCGTCAAGGCGTCAAGGCGTCGAACGTCCGTGCCGTCGTGGTTCGCGCCGTCGCGTCCCTGCCGTCGAGGTCTGTGCCATCGAGGCGCCGCGGCGTGTTGGCTCACGCGGTCGACGAGGCAGGCCGTCGATGCTCCCCGAACGCAGCGCTAGAGGAACACGACGGCCGATCCTCCCGATCTCCCACGAGTTATCCACACCGCCTGTGGATTCGTATTTTTGTACTATTCCGCAGGCCAGAATGGAGACATGACATTCGAACTCCGCTCGCCGGCTAAGTCCGGGGATGCGCCCCTGACTTCAGGCGTCGGCGCCCAGACACAGACCCCGCCCAGCAGACACAAACTCCGGTCCGCCGTGGGAGAGAAGACGTCAGAGACCGGGCCGCCCCGAGGCTTCGCGATGGCCGACGCGGGTGCTGATGTGGGTGTGGTGCGGGCGTATGTGGATGCGATTGCGGCGGTGACGCGGTCGCGGGCGGCGACGGATGCGTTGGAGGTGGCGTTGTTCGCGGATCTTGTCGCACTGTCGGGCGCGTCGGGGGCGTCGTCCGAGTCAGATCTGGAGTTGCGGTCTCTCGCGGCGGAGGTGGGTGTTGCGATTCGGGTGAGTGATCGGACGGTTCAGCGTTGGATGTCGGATGCGTATCAGCTGGTTCATGATTTCCCGGCGGTGCATGCGGCGTTGTCGTCGGGTGAGATCAGTAGGGGGCATGTTCGCGTGATCTTGGAGCATGGCCTCCCGATCGAGGCCGGCCCTGCGCGTGATGAGTATGTGGAGCGTGCGTTGCCGCTCGCTCGGGCTCAGTCCCAGAATCGGTTGAAGGGCATGCTCGCGCGCGTGGCCGAGGAGGTGCGCGACGTCGGGATCACGGAACGTCATCGTGAGGCGCGCCGCGCCCGGGCCGTGTGGGTCACGGACGACCTGGACGGCATGTCTACGCTGCACGCCTTCCTGCCGTCGGTGCTCGCTCATGGCGTGAAGGATCGGTTGGATCAGATGGCGCACGCGCTGCGCGCCGCGAACAAGGACACCGCACGAACCGGCCCTGGCGCGAGCACCGGTGAGGGCACCCCCACGGGCACCACCACCAATAGCCAGTCGGTCACGGGCGCAGAGGCAGGCATCGCACGCGATAGCCAGTCAGTCACGGATGCGGAGGCAGGCAGCGCCAGCGACGATCAATCAGCCACGGGTACGGGCGCGGGTACGGATGCCGCTGCGTGCTGTGATTCGCGGACGGTGGATCAGATGCGCGCCGATATCCTCGCCGACCTGCTTCTGACGAACACCCCCAGCAGTGTGGACACCGCGATCGGTTCTATCCGCGCGACGGTCGCGGTCACGGTCCCGGTTCTCACGCTCATCGGGTGTGAGGACGATGGTGCGGAACTTGACGGTGCTGTCCCGATTGATGCGGACACCGCCCGCCTCCTCGCGGGAGGTGCGCCCGGCTGGGATCGTGTGCTCACGCATCCGATCACCGGTGGTGTCCTCGCCACCGACCGATACCGGCCGACGGCGGAGATGAAACGCTTCCTCACCCACCGCGACCAACACTGCCGACACCCCGGATGCCGTGTCCCGATCCGCTACACCGACATCGACCACAACCAGGACTGGGCCAATGGTGGAAAGACCGACATCAGCAATCTTGCCCCGCTGTGTCGCCGGCATCACACGTTGAAGACCAGCGCCGGCTGGAAGATCACCCCACACCCCGGCGGTGTCGTCGAATACATCACCCCAGCCGGCTACCACTACACCGAAGACCCCGAACCCCGCACCGTCACCTTCACCATGCCCCTTCAATCTGACGACCGCGGCACCAGTGTCCATGAGGATGGTGAACCACCGTGGTGACGCGCGGCCAGCGCCCGTGGCGCCAGTGCGGGCATCTGCAGACTCCGACGCGCTTCGCATCAGTCGAGCCCGTCGGTCTCAAGAATCCCTGGCTTCAGCCACTGAACCGCACACTCTCCCCGATGCGCGCGCACGTGTTGCGAGAGGTTTCGGGCACCGTCCAAATCGAAACACGGGTGCGAAACTGGGTTGGGGATCGTGTCGTTCGTGGCGATGGTGGGCTCCGGCGCCTGCTTGCGTGGTCAGTGCACGCGGCTGCATCCGGAAAGCTCAAACGCAACCCGATCGTCGGAATTCGGATCGCGAGCACGATGGCAAGCGATGAGGCGCGGCTTGCGGCTCACGTGCGTGCCGAGCGCCCGACCATGATCGCGGCCGCGTCCGCTACGGCCGCCGGGCTCTCCGCACCGCCATTGCTCCCTGCTCCCGCACTCGCCGCAGTCGCACTCACCGGCGCCGTCGTGATGTTGGTGTGCGCCCTTCTTTGCCACCACGGGTCGGCCGCCAGGCTGCCGAGGCGGTCGCTCAAAGTCGGGTAGCCACTGACGGGCGAGTCTCGTTCCACGGCACGCCACGCAAGCGGCGGCAGCGACACTCGTGCCCAGCACCACGGCCACGATCGCACTCAGATTCACAGCCACGATCGCACTCAGCCCCACAGCAGTGGTCGTGTTCAGGTCCGCAGCAGTGGTCGTGTTCAGGTCCGCAGCGGCGCTCGCACTCAGCCCCACAGCAGTGGTCGTGTTCAAGTCCGCAGCGCTGCCTGCCAGACATGCTCGCGCTGACGAATCCACTCCGCGGCGGCTGCCCAGAACGCGCCGTGGCCTTCCGCGTACACCCGCGCCCACGGCATCCTGCCGTCCCGATGAGCGTCCGCGAGCATGTCGTGCATGGCCTGAGCCCGGACGGCGAGCAGGGCGGGAAGCTCGCGCCGCAGCGCTTCGTCGGGATCGTAGCCATCCACGATCGCGCGCAGACGCTGGGCACCGACAACCTCATCCGCCTCCGCATGAAGCCCCGCGAATGCCTGCGCCGAGTAGGCGAGATCCCATGCGCGCGTGCTTGGTCCGGCACCATCCCAATCGATGAACACCATGCGCTCCCCGATCACAAGATTCCACGGAGTGAGGTCGTTGTGGCAGATCAGCTCCGGCACGCCGGGCGGGGGAATGATCGCGTCCCACACGGCGTCGGGTTCGAGGGCGTACGCGAGCGACGCGTCATGGATTCGCCGGACGAGCCGACCGATGTCCCGCAGCTCGCTGAGGTCGGGCTCGCGGTCGTCCGCCAGAGCTCCGGGCACGAACTCCAACACCAACCGCCCGGCCTCATCGACGCCCTGTGGACGGGGAGCATCGATCCCCGCCGCACGCATGGCCGACAGGAAATGCGTGGTCGCCGCGCTCGAGGCCACGACGGGCTTGCGCACGGTGTCCCCCACGCGCACCACCGCGGCCGTCGCATTGCCACCCGCAAGCAGGATCTCCATGTCGGCCATCCCCCGATGCTATGCGCAACGCCCCAGCGCCGTCCCGCCCGCGAGCGGACCGCTACGTCAGCGCGCGGCGTCGATCCGCGCACGCAGCTGCGCCGCAGAAACTGCCGCACCGAACACCGGGCCCCGCGGCTCCAGGACACCACTCTCGGCGAGAGTCCCCACCGGCACCGCGTCAAAACCCAGACACCGAATCACGTCCGCCACCGCATCCAGCGCCGCACCCTCGCCCGCAAGGCCGACGCCGATGCGATAGGGCGAGCCGAGCGGCTTCGCGCCCGCCTCCAGGTCCCGAAAAGCCACATGGTTCAGCGCCTTGACCACGCGTGCGTCCACGAAGCGCTCGGCGACCATGGAGCTTGTCGGGTGCGACGGATCGTCGAACTCCGGACGCACACCGTCGGTCTCGGGCCAGTAGTTCATCGCATCGATCACGATCGCCCCGCGCAGGATCGCAGGATCGATGTCGCCGATCGCACTCAACGGCATCGCCAACACCACCACGTCCGCACCCATCACATCGCCGGCACCCACCGTCTCCGCCCCGGGCGCGAACATCGCCACCACCTGACGCGTGCGGATCGCGGCCCCCGAGCCCGCGACGCGCACCGTCATGCCGGCCGCGAGCGCGAGCCGAGCCACCGCGAGCCCGAGCCGCCCGGCACCGATCACACCAAGGACGGTGCCGGCACACACGGGAACACTCATGCAACCGACACTATCGACCCGTTTCTCATCTTCGTCTGCCATGCTGGAGTCATGGCCACGCCCCATGGCTACAGTCCGATCTCCAGCGAATCGCGCGTTCGCATCCTGGCGATGCTCCTCGAAGGCGCCGATCGCACCATCGACGATCTCACCAGCGCCACAGGCCTGCACCCGAACACGGTTCGCGAGCACCTGCAGCGCCTCATGGAGAGCGGATTCGTTCTCGCCGAGGCCGAACACCGCACCACACGCGGCCGCCCGCGCACGCTCTATCGGGCGGCAACAGGCCAGCGCGGCGCGACCAGCCCGATCATCCGGGAGAAGGCGCGCCAGGCCGCGGAGCACGGCGACCTCATGCGCCGCGTCATGCCGGAGACGATCCCCGAGGGCCTGAGCACCGACGAGCTGCACCAGCTCGACGCCATCACCGAGCACCTCGAAGACAGCGGCTTTGACCCCATCGTCGACGAGGAACAGCTCACCGTCGACCTCACCCCGTGCCTGCACGCGACCGATGCGCTCTCGGCCGCCCGCTGCGGGGTCCACATGTCTCTGATCCAAAGCGTTCTCGCCGAGGCCGGAGGTCCGCTCGTCGTCGAGGGGATGCACCCCGCCTGCAACCCCGGCGACTGCGTGATCCAGCTGCTGCGCACCTCGACGAGCACCGCCGCACCCACCGATTCCTGAGAATCGAATAGACAACCCGATCAGGGGTTTTCCTGATCAGCTGAATCGTTCATCCCGAAATCCGGCTCACTACGGTTATTCACGGCCCGAAGCTGAGAATCCGGTTTGAAAGACTGCCTATCGTGGTCGAAGAGCGTGGGTAAGACACGCCCGCGCACGACACGGAGGTCGTTCCCATGGAACTGCTCGATCCGCTGGCGCTGGCGCGCTGGCAATTCGGTCTTACGACCGTTTACCACTACCTCTTCGTGCCCTTCACGATCGGAATGGTGGTCGTCGTTGCGATCTTCCAGACGATCTGGGTGCGCACGGCGGATGTGAAGTGGCTGCACCTCACGCGTCTGTTCGGCAAGATCTTCCTCATCAACTTCGCGATGGGTGTGGTCACCGGAATCGTGCAGGAGTTCCAGTTCGGCATGAACTGGTCGGACTACTCGCGCTTCGTCGGCGACGTCTTCGGCGCACCGCTGGCGTTCGAGGGCCTGCTGGCCTTCTTCTTCGAGGCGACCTTCATCGGCCTCTGGATCTTCGGCTGGAACAAGCTCCCGGCGAAGATCCACCTCCTCACCATCTGGGCGACGGCCGTCGGCTCTGTCCTATCGGCCTACTTCATCCTCGCCGCCAACTCGTTCATGCAAAACCCCGTGGGCTACGAGATCAATGAGGTCACCGGACGCGCCGAGCTGGTCGACTTCATGGCGCTCATGACCAACCCGGTCGCACTGCGCGCGTTCCCGCACACGATCTTCGGCGCCTTCATGTTCGCCGCCGGCATCATCATCGCGGTCTCGGCCTACCACCTGAAGCACGGCAACCACACGGCCACGTTCCGCTCCAGCCTGAAGTTCGGACTGTGGGGCATGCTCGTCGCCGTCGCCGGGACGGTGCTGACCGGCGACCAGCTGGGCCTTGTCATGGTGGAGACGCAGCCGATGAAGATGGCGGCCGCCGAGGCGTTGTTCAACAGTGCGTGCGGTGCCAACGCCTCCTTCTCGGTCTTCACGCTCGGCACCCCTGATGGATCCAGCGAGCTGTTCTCCGTGCGCGTCCCGTACCTGTTGAGTTTCCTGTCCACCCACACCTTCGACGGCTGCGTGGAAGGCATCCGAGACCTCAACGCCGAGTATGGCGTCCGCTACGCCGACACCGGTCTCACCGACTTCAGCCCGATCCTCTGGATCACCTACTGGGCGTTCCGCTGGATGATCGGCCTGGGTCTGGCACACGCGTTCGTCGCCCTGGTGGGTCTGTGGATCACGCGCAAGAAGGCAAAGCCCGTCCAGAAGTGGATGTGGAACATCGCGATCTTCGCCGCTCCCCTGTCGCTGCTGGCCTCGCTGGTCGGGTGGGTGTTCACCGAGATGGGACGCCAACCCTGGCTGGTGTTCGGGCTCATGACAACGAAGGACGGGGTGTCCCCCAACGTGTCCGGCGTCGAGGTGCTGATCTCTCTGATCGCCTTCACCGCCATCTACGCCGCACTCGCGGTGGTCGAATTCGGACTCATCATCAAGGCCGCCAAGACGGGCATCGACGACACGGAGCAACCGGTCGACGACAAGCCGCTCGCGTCGGTCGTCTACTAAGGGGTCATCATGGATCTTCAGACTCTGTGGTTCTGGATCGTCGCCGCACTGTTCGTGGGCTACTTCGTTCTCGACGGCTTCGACTTCGGCGTGGGCATGTCCCTCCCCTTCCTCGGCAAGGACGACATCTCGCGCCGCCACGTGATCAACACGATCGGCCCGGTGTGGGACCTCAACGAGACCTGGGTGATCGTGGCGGGCGCCTGCCTGTTCGCGTCCTTCCCGGAGTGGTACGCATCGCTGTTCAGCGGCTTCTACCTGGCGCTGTTGCTCATCCTGCTGGCGCTCATCCTGCGCGGCGTCTCGTTCGAGTACCGCCACCAGCGCGACAGCGCGAAGTGGAAGCGCGGCTTTGACACGATGATCGTCGTCGGCTCGGCCGTCCCGGCCTTCCTGTGGGGTGTCGCGTTTGCCAACATCGTGCAGGGCGTGCCGCTGGATGCCGGTCACAACTTCACCGGCACCCTGTTCACGCTGCTGAACCCGTATGCCCTGCTCGGCGGCCTCACCACCCTGCTGCTGTTCTTCACGCACGGGGTCACCTTCGTGGCGCTGAAGACGGATGGTGAGCTGCGGACCAGCGCGCAGAAGCTGGCCACGCGCTCGGGACTCATCTCGATCGTCGTCGCTGCCTCGTTCCTGGTGTGGACGGTCGCTGCGCACTTCTCGATCGCCGGGCTGGTCCTCTCCGCCGCAGCCGCCGTCGCCCTCATCGCCTCCGTGGTGATGAACCTGCGCGGCCGCGAGGGATGGGCCTTCGCGTTCGGCGCCGCCACGATCGCGCTGGCCGTGATCGCTCTGTTCGCATCGCTGTTCCCGAACGTCCTGCCCTCGACGGTCGACCCCGCGACGAACAGCCTCACCATCGAGAATGCGTCCTCTTCGCCGTACACCCTGCAGATCATGAGCTGGGCCGCGCTGGTCTTCCTGCCCCTGGTGCTGCTGTATCAGGGCTGGACGTACTGGGTCTTCCGCAAGCGCGTGACTCGCGCGTCGATCGAAGCGGCGGCGGCGCACTGATGCCGGCACCCCGATGACGGACACACCCCGCCGGGGACCCGTGGACCCGCGACTGCTGCGCTATGCCCGCAGCAGTCGCGGGTTCCTCGCGCTCGCCGGCGCGATCTCCTTCGCCCAGGCACTCTGCACCCTGGGCTTCGCCTGGTTCCTGACGTCGGCGATCACGGGCGTGGTCGATCATGGCGTGACCCCCTCTCTCTGGCAGGATCTCGGGATGCTCGGGGCCGTGGTGCTCCTGCGCGCCCTGCTGGTCTGGGCATCCGAACGAACGGCAGCGGGCGCGAGTTCGCGCATCGGCTCCGAGCTGCGCACCGCGATGCTCTCGGCGATCCGCCGGCTCGGTCCCGCCTGGCTGGCGCGACAGAACACCACGCGTCTCACCGTCACCGCGGGGCACGGCCTCGAAGCGCTCGACGTGTACGTGGGACGATTCCTGCCCCAGCTCATCGCCACAGCCATCGTCACACCGATCCTGCTGGCCGTGATCTGGTGGCAGGACTGGGTGAGCGGGCTGACCGCCACGCTGTGCCTCCCGCTCATCCCGATCTTCATGACCCTCATCGGCTGGGCGACCCAGGCCGTGCAGCGCAAGCAGTGGGACACCCTGCAGCACCTCGCCGCACGCTTCGCCGACACCGTCGAGGGTCTGGGAACGCTTCGGCTGTTCGGGCGCGAACGCAAGGCGGTCGCATCGATGGGGGCGATCTCCGACGGCTACCGGCGCGAGACGATGAAGGTGCTGCGGATCACGTTCCTCAGCGGCTTCATGCTGGAGTTCATCGCGTCGATCTCCGTCGCCATCATCGCGGTCTCGATCGGCCTGCGCCTGCTCGGCGGCGAGATCACACTCGCCGTGGGGCTTTTCGTCCTGCTGCTCGCTCCGGATACGTTCCTGCCGCTGCGGCAGGTGGGTGTGCAGTTCCATGCAGCGACCGAGGGAGTCGCGGCCGCCAACGATGTGTTCGCGGTGCTCGACGCGGCTCAGGCTGCGCCGGCACCGGCATCAACCGCAGGACCCGCAGCAGCAGCAACCGCCACTTCCGCACCAGCCGCAGCAGCAACCGCAGCAACAGCAACCGCAACCGCAACCGCAACCAAAGCTCGCGTCGATCCCGCCGGAACAGCGGGCGCACACCTCGAGCTCCGGCAGGTTCGCGTGAACCGCGATGTGCTCCTGCCTCCCGTGTCTTTCACGGCGACGCCGGGCTCGCTGACGCTCCTGCACGGACCGTCCGGCACCGGCAAATCGAGTCTGCTGGCCGCGCTGCGCGCTGCCGCGGAGTACGAGGGCAGCATCAGCGTCGACGGCACGGATGCGCGAGAGCTCGACCCCACGACCTGGCTCGCGTGGGCAGGACAGCGTCCGGGACTGATCGCCGGGACGATCGCGGAGAACATCGCGCTCGGCGATCACCGAGACAACCACGACAACCACGACAACCACGACAACCAAGACAACCAAGACAACCAAGACAACCAAGACAACCAAGACAACCAAGACAACCAAGACAATTCCATCGTGGCTTGGGCGTTGCGGGTTGCCTGCGCCGACGATCTCGACCCGGATCTCACCCTGGGCGTGCAGGGCGCGGGACTCTCCGGCGGCCAGGCGCAGCGCGTCGCCGTGGCACGAGCGCTGTACCGCTACCGCCGCGGGCACGCGCGCGTTGTCGCCCTGGACGAACCCTCGTCCGCACTCGACGCCGACACCGAAGCCCGCCTCTGGCACCAGCTGCGCACCGTGGCGGATGCCGGTGCGACGATCCTCCTCGTCTCGCACCGCACCTCCGCGGAGGCCATCGCGGATCAGACGATCGGGCTGTCGGCGCCCACCAGCGTGGACCGGGAATCCGTGGATGCGGAGGCGCAGCGATGATGGGCACCCTCCGCCGGACGAACTCCACCTCTGCGGGCCCGAACCCGACGGCGAAAGCGGAGGTGCTGTGATGACCACGACCCGTGACGTGCTGCGCATTGCCCAGCCCCCGCTGCGTCGCTTCCTGCCCGGAGTGCTCTGGGGGCTGGCATCAGCGGCGGCAGCCGTCGCCCTGCTCGCATGCAGCGGGTGGCTGATCGTCAGCGCCTCGGTGACAGACACTCTCGTGACCCTCAACGTGGCCATCGTCGGCGTGCGGTTCTTCGCCGTCTCGCGCGCGGCGTTCCGTTACCTGGAACGTCTCACGGGACACGATGCCGCGCTGCGGCAGCTGGCGACAACACGGTCGGATCTGATGCGTCGACTCGTCCCGCTCGCGCCCGATGGAGTCTCGCGCACGGACCGAGGGTCCGTGCTGTCGAGCCTCGTCGATGACGTCGAAGAGCTGCAGAACCTGCCGCTTCGCGTGGTGCAGCCAGTCGTGATCGGCTCGCTCACGGCGATCGGATCGGTCGTCGCGATCTGCATCATCCGCCCCGCCGCCGGTCTCGCCTTGGCCGTCTGTCTGATCACGGCTGCCGTCGCGGCCGTCGGATGGGGATGGCTGGTGGGCTCCCGCGCTGAGCGCGAGATCGCCCCGGCCCGCGCGCGACTGACCAGCGCGCTCACCGACTACATCGGCAGCTTCGACGTGTTGGTCGCGTTCGGCGCCGAGGAGCGCGCCCGCGCGCAGGTGCTGTCCGCCGATCAGTCGCTGCGGCGTCTGGTCACCCGCACCACGAGCGCGCAGGGGGCGTCTTCGGCCGTGCTGTCCGCGCTGGCCGGAATCGCCTCGCTCGCCGCTGTGGCCGTCACCGCGCCGACAATCACCGACCCCGCGTCCGGTGCGTGGCTGGCGGTGGTGGCCCTCGTCCCGATGGTCGTGTTCGAGACCTTCGCGACGGTGCCGCTGGCTGCGTCCTCCTGGCGACGCGTGCACTCCGCCGCCGGACGAATCGCCTCCCTGCTCCCCGCCGACCTGCCCCCGGAACTGGCACCGGATCTGCCGGACGAATCCGAAGATCGCATCCGAATCGGCATCGGTGTGCGTCTGCGCGACGTCCGAGCCGGGTGGCCCGACCGCACCGGTCGAGATGTGCTGCGCGGAGTGGACCTCGATGTCGCTCCCGGTGAGCGCATCCTGGTGACGGGCCCGAGCGGGGCGGGCAAGTCGACGCTGGCCCACGTTCTCGTGCGGTTCCTGGAGTCGCGCGGCAGCTACACGGTCGACGGCGTGGATGTGCACGATGTCGCCGGCTCGATGATCCGTCGCACCGTCGGAATGAGCGAGCAGCAACCGCACCTGTTCGACGAGGACATCCGCCAGAACCTGTTGTTCGCGCGTCCCGACGCTTCCGATGCCGAACTGGAAGCGGCAGTGGAGCGTGTGGGTCTCGGTGACTGGCTACGGCAGCGCGGCGGACTCGACGCCCGCGTCGGCGAACGCGGCGCGCTCGTCTCGGGCGGTCAGGCTCAGCGACTCGCGTTGGCCCGCGCTCTGCTCCACGATGTGGATGTCCTCGTCCTCGACGAGCCCACCGCAGGAGTGGATCCGGCCATGTCCGACGCGCTGCTGCGCGACCTTCTCGGCGCGACCGCCGGCGAGAGCAATCGGGCCGTCGTCCTCATCTCACACGTCGACGTGCCCGCGGAGCTCATCGACCGCACGCTTCGGCTGGAGGACGGTCGGCTGATTTCGGCGTGATGCAGGACCGTGATGCAGAACCGTGATGCAAGACCGTGATGCAAGACCGTGATGCAAGACCGTGATGCGGGACAGAGCCTGAGACGACGTGCCGGACCCCGGTCCGTCGGGATGATTCAGCAGGGACTGGATGCGTCCTGTACAGCGCACACTCGTACGTCCCGCTCAGTCTCCTCGCCGGGCTCGTCCGGTTCTGTTCAGTCCGGTTCAATTCCGCGGTGTCCGACTCAGTCGAAGCGGCGACCGAACGCCTGCGCTCCCGGTGCCGACGGCAGACGGGTGAAGCCGAGCCGGTCGTAGAAGCCGAGCGCGTTCTCGTTGCGTGACGACGCGACGAAGTGCAGGCCGCGAACGCCACGTCGTCGCAGCTCCGTCTCCATCGCCTCGATGAGGCCGCGACCGAGACCGCCGCCCTGCCCCTCGGGAAGAATGTCGATGTGCAGATGCGCCGGGTACTCCGCCGCATACTCGATCGGCTCCGTGCCGACGCGCTCTGCTCCCGCCAGCATCACCGCGTCGCGTTCGGCGACCTTGTCGCCCGCGTACGTGTCGCGTACCGACGGCCACCACTCGTCGTGGAACCACCGGTTGAACGACTCGGTGTCGTCGGTGGCGATCACGTAGCCGATCGCCCGTCCGTCGCCGTCGTCAATGACGAACGCGAGATCGGGATGGCGCACCACGTAGGGCACAGCGTAGATGTCGCCGAGGAGGGAGTCGCGACGATACAGACCCTCCGCGTTGGCCCCGGAGTCTCCGGTCTTCACACAGATGTCCGACATCGCGGAGCGGTCGGAGTCGCGGTAAGGGCGGATGGTGCGAACAGTCATGCTCTCATCCTTTCAGCACAGGGCGGGAGACGAGGGAATCAGCGGGAAGCCCGGTGTTAGGGCGTCAGCATCGCGACCGTGCGGGGGCGCACGATGAACCACAGCGCGAGAATCCCGATCACCGCACAGCCCACCATCACCGCCGCCATGGTGGTCGGGGTGATGCCGGCGTCGGCCGAGATGAGCCCCACGAGCGGGGACACCAGCGCGGCGATGACGTTGTTCGACATTCCCAGCACGCTCGCCGCCGTACCGGCGGCCTTGCCATGACGATCGAGCGCGAGCACCTGCACGCACGGGAAGGTGAAACCGCACGCGGACATGAAGAAGAACAGCGGGATGATCGTGCCCCACATGCCGAGGTTCAGCATGTCGCACACCACGATGCCGAATCCGCCCAGCAGCATCGCCAGGGTGGAGCCGGCGAGCACCCACTGCGGACCGATGCGTGCGGCCAGCCGCGAGGCGATCTGGTTTCCGATCACGAGACCGACGGAGTTGGCGGCGAAGAGCATGCCGTACTGCAGCGGCTCGAAGCCGTAGGTCTGCTGGAAGAGGAAGCTCGAGGCGGACAGGTAGGAGAACAGCCCGCTGAAGGTCATCGCACCGATGATCAGCACGCCGATGAAGACGCGGTCGCTGAAGACGCTCGCATACCGCTGCCAGATGGTGCTGGATCCCTTGCCCTGCCGTCGCTCCTTCGGCAGCGTCTCGGGCAGGAAGAAGATGGAGCACACGAACATCAGCACGCCGTAGGCGGCGAGGAAGACGAAGATCCCGCGCCACGGCATCACCGTGAGCAGCGCGGAGCCGATCAGCGGCGCGACCACCGGTGCCACACCGGAAACCAGCGCGAGCCGCGAGAGCATGATCACGAGGCGCCTGCCACCGAACAGGTCGCGCACGATCGCCATCGCCACGACACCACCCGCGGCAGCGCCCATCCCCATCACCACGCGGGTCACGCCCAGCAGCAGCAGGGTCGGCGCGATCACGGCACAGATCGACGCGGCAACGTGCAGCGCCGTCACCACGAGCAGCGGAACGCGCCGGCCGACCTTGTCACTCAGCGGTCCGACGATCAGCTGCCCGAGACCGAAACCGAGCATCGTGCCGGTGAGGGTGAGCTGAATCGCCGCGGCCGTGGCATCGAACTCGTGCTCCAGCTGCACGAATGCGGGGAGGTACAGATCGACGGTGAATGGACCGAGCGCGGTCAGCGCCCCCAGCAACAGCACGTAGAGCGCGCGACGACGAGCGGGAATGGCATCGCCGGGGTGGAGCATGATCGGCGCCGTCGCCGGGTTCGACCCCAGCGTCCGAATGGCCGCGGTGGGCGACGACGGCAGACGGATCGACCCGGTCAGCGTGCGAATCGACCCGGTCGGAGTGCGGGTCTCCCCCTCCCGAAGCTCGGATTCGGAGCGCGCGGATTCCGGGGACGCGGAGGCGGGGTCGGTGTGAGAGGTCACGGGAGCTTCCAGCAGGGGGGTGGGCGTGGCGATCGGTCAAACAGCTCGAATCGATTCGAGGTCGACCCATCAACTCTACTCCCCCTGGGCTCTGGGCGTGAGGCGGGCAGGCACGGCGGCGCGCGGATGCGTACGGTGGCGCGCGCGGAGGCGTACGGTCGGAGTCGTGACGTCAGCGCGGTGCAGATCCGCATCGCTCATCCCGGGAGGTTGCTCATGAACGTGATGGTCGGGGCAGCGCGAACGGACATCCCCGTTCCCGCTGGCACAGCCCTGAGCGGGTATGCCGCACGCACGAGCGGAGCTACTGGAACCCACGATCCGCTGACCGTTCGCGCCCTTGCCGTTGGTGAGATCGTGTTCATCGCGGTCGACTGCTGCGCCCTGCACGAGGACTCCTGTCGGCTGATCCGCGATCAGCTCATCGCGGCGGGTGCCGCCGAAGCGGTGATCGCCGCCACCCACACGCACGCCGGTCCCTGCATCGGACGCGGACGCGTCGGCGTGGATGACGCTGCCGTTCGTGTCGCCGTTGAGCGCGCAGCAGTCGAGACGGGCTCGCGTTCGCTCACCACCGCTCGCGCCTGTCACGTCGGTGTGCGTGAAGCGGTGGGGGTCGGGGTCGCGCGTGATCGACGACACCTCGACACCGTCATCGATCCCCCGGTGCAGGGTCTCATCTTCCGCGACGTGGTCGATGAGGCAGCGGTCGCAGCCCTGGTCACCTACCCCTGTCACCCCGTTGTGCTCGGTGCCGCGAACACACGTGTCAGTGCCGACTATGTCGCGGCGCTGCGAGACGAGGTGGAGTCTGCGCTGGAGGGGGCGCTGTGCGTCTTCCTGACCGGCGCTGCCGGCGACGTCAACGACGGACACGCTGCGACGGCATCGTTCCGCGCCGAGGCCGCCACGGGCCGGGACTTCGCCACGGCCGCGGCCCGCGGGGAGCGGATCGCGCGGGCTCTTCTCGACGCGAAGGAGCGCGAGATCGACGTCGACGCCGCCCGATTCTCGGCCGTCCCGGTGACGCCCGCCCTGACCCCGGTCGACCGCGACCTCATCGCCTTGCAGCGCGAGCGCTGGCTGCGTGAGCGACAGTCGGCGACTCCGGATCTGCGCGCGCTGCTCGACATCTGGATCGCGTGGGCCGACTCCGTCCCTGCCGACCCGCCCCATCGCTGGCACGGCCGCGTGAGCTGCACGCGGATCGGGCCGGTGCGCATCGTGGCCCTCCCCGGAGAACCGTTTCTCGTCGCGGCGGACCGCCTTCGATCGAGCACGTCCGATCCGGTGTTCGTGCTGGGATATGCGGACGGTGTGCCGGGCTACTTCCCCGACCGGGCCGCCTACCCCGAGGGAGGCTACGAGGTGGACGACGCACACCGCTACTACGGCATGCCCTCCCCCTTCGCCGCGGGCTCCCTCGAGGAGCTGGTCGCGGCCGCGCACGCGCTGATGCACGCGGAGTGACTCGGCCGGGTCTGCCGAGGCCAGCACCTGGCGCACTCCCTCGCTCGCGCAGCAGACGCATCGTCTCGCGCGCTTCCCGCACGACCGAACGAGCGGGGGCGGACATTCGGGGAATATTCACGCACATGGATCGTTGGAGTCTCCAGACGGACGATGGGGTCCGGTGTCAGAACCATTGATCCGAAAGGCCTCATCCCCATGAGCACACCCACCCCCGGCCGCACCGCAGTCACCGATGCCCCGATCCTCGACATCCTCGCCGAGCGTTGGAGCACCCGTATCTTCGATCCCTCGTCCACGATCGACGAGGAAGCTCTCGCCAGCGCGCTCGAGGCCGCCCGTTGGGCGCCGACTGCCGCCAACACGCAGCCGTGGCGCGTGATCGTGGCCCGCCGCGGATCCGAGGCTCACGCGAAGGTGCTCGGCACTCTCGCCGGCTTCAACAGCGCCTGGGCCGGCGATGCCGCGCTTCTCGTCGTGTTCGTTGCCGAGACGACCCGCGACGACAAGCCCATGACCTGGGCCCTCTACGACACCGGCCAGGCCGCCGCGCACTTCACGGTGCAGGCGCACGCCAACGGCCTCTCCACGCACCAGATGGGCGGCTTCGACCGCGACGCGATCTCCACCGCGTTCGAGCTGAGCGCCGACTTCACCCCGATCTCGGTCATGGCCGTCGGCGAGCTCGGCGACATCCGCACCGCATCGGAGGAGCTGCAGCAGCGCGAGAACGCCCCGCGCGAGCGTCGCCCGATCGCGGAGACGCTGATCGTCAACGACTGAATCCGACAGGTCTCAGTCGTCGCACTGCCCTGATCACGACGACCTCCTGAGCGACCCGCCTGGCTGGCACCACCGGGGAGCAGACGACAATGCCCGCCGGCTCCGAGGAGCCGGCGGGCATTGTCGTTGAACGCGTTCAGCCCTTGGTCGCACCGGCCAGGAGGCCGCGGACGAAGAAGCGCTGCAGGGCGAAGAACACGATCAGCGGGACGATGATCGAGATGAATGTACCCGCGGACTGCAGGAACCACCTGTTGCCCCAGGTTCCCGATAGCGAGTTCAGCGCCTGCGTGATCGGCAGGGCACCCGGCGACGCGAAGATCGTCGCGACCAGCAGATCGTTCCAGACCCAGAGGAACTGGAAGATGCCGAACGAGGCGATCGCCGGCATAGCCAGCGGCAGGATGATCCGGAAGAACACCTGACCGTGACCGGCGCCGTCGACACGCGCCGCCTCCACGACCTCACCCGGAATCTCCGAGATGAAGTTGTGCAGCATGAACGTCGCCAGCGGCAGCGCGAAGATCGCGTGCGCGATCCACACGCGGGCGAAGGAGTAGCTCACGTCGTTGAGACCGAAGCCCGGGAAGATCTGCACGCCGTTGAGCGTGAGTCCCTCGGAGAACAGGCTCAGCAGCGGCACGAGGGCCATCTGCAGCGGCACGATCTGCAGTGCGAACACGAACACGAACAGCAGGTTGCGGCCCTTGAAGTCGATCCAGGCGAACGCATACGCCGCCAGCGCCGCGATGACGATCGGGAACACCGTCGCCGGAATCGTGATCGCCAGCGAGTTGACGAACGCCGATGCCAGCGTGGTGGAGGTTCCACCCGCGGTCAACGCTTCGACGTAGTTCTCCAGCGTGAAACCCGGGTTGGTGAACACGGTCCACCAACCGGTGGACTGGGTGTCTGCACCCGGACGGAACGACGTGACGAACAGGCCGAACGTCGGGATCGTCCAGAAGATCGCGATGATGACCGCCGCGATGGTGGCGCCCTTGGACGTCAGCTTCTTCTGGGCGACCGCCTCGTTGCGACGCGTGTCGCGGGCGACCTGACGCTTGGTCCGGTTGTCTGCCGTGATGACGGCTTGCGTGGCACTCATCAGCGGATCTCCCTCTGCTTGCGCATCGATCGGGCGTTGTAGATGATGAGCGGCAGCACGAACAGGAACAGCACCACAGCCAGTGCCGAGGAGTGTCCGTAGCTCTGGAAGCGCTGCTGCTGGTTGACCATCTCGAAGCCGAGCACGGTGGTGTCATCACGACCACCGGTCATCACGGCCACGATGTCGTACACCTTCAGCGAGGCGATCGTCACCGTGGTGAGCACGACGATCAGCGACGAGCGGATGCCCGGAACGGTCACGTTGGTGAAGCGCTGCCATGCATTGGTGCCGTCCAGTTGCGCGGCCTCCAGCTGCTCCGTCGGAACAGCCTTGATGGCTGCCGAGAGGATGACCATCGCGAATCCGGTCTGCGTCCAGATGAACACGATCAGCAGCATCAGGGTGTTGATCAGCGGCTTGACCGCCAGCCAGTTCACCGGATCTCCGCCGAACATCGTGACGATCGCGTTGAGCAGGCCCAGCTGGTCGCCCTGACGGTAGTCGTACATGAACTTCCAGATGATGCCGGCGCCCACGAACGAGATCGCGACGGGCATGAACACCAGCACTTTGAGCACCTTCTCGCCGCGGGCACGGTCGATGAAGACGGCGTAGGCCAGTCCGATGGCCACCGAGATCGTGGGTGCCAGAATGGCCCAGATCAGGGTGTTGACCACCGAGACCCATCCGGCCGAGTTTGTGAAGACCCACTCGTAGTTCGCCAGGCCCACGAACACGTCGCCCTTCTTGTCGAAGAACGACTTGAAGAACGTCGAGACGGCCGGGTAGATAAGGCCGAGCAGCAACATCAGAGCCGCCGGCGTCATGAACAGGATCAGCTGGAACAGGTATCCGGCTCCCTGACGGGAACGGAAGTCGGCGAAGAAGAGCAGTGCTCCGGCGAGCAGCGCGATGGCGACGACGTAGAGCACCGCGTTGGAGTAGGGGCGCAGCAGCATGAAGCCGAGCACCGGAATCGCAAGGCAGGCGACGAGTCGCATGATCAGATAGCCCCGCCCCGGTCGGGGTGCGAACTCGATCAGCACGAGCACGATGCCGACGACCACGGCGAAGATCACCAGGACGATCGGAATCTGCACGAGCGGGTGAAGTCCACCCATCCAGAGGAAGAGCTGGTTGAGCGAGAACCCGATGGAGATCCGCTGGGGATCCTCCACCGGCGTGCTGAAGATCAGCACCAGGAAAAGCGCGACGATGATGGCGAAACCGATGACGACGAGGGTGCGGGTGAGCGCGCGCCCCTTCGCGTCGGTCCCGTGCGTCGTCGTCGGCGGACTGACGGCGGTCTGCTGGGACATGGAGACCCCTTCTGAGTGCTTCGGCGCACTCGGTCGGTGCTGAGAGATGCGGGGCCGGGCCCCCAGGACCCGGCCCCGCATTCGATCAGCGGGTTGCGATCAGATTAGTTCTCGTAACCGGCCTGGATGTCGCTGAGCACCGACTTGGTGTCCTTGCCATCGATCCAGTCGACCATGCCCTTCCAGAACGAGCCGGAGCCCACGGTGGCCGGCATCAGGTCGGACGCGTCGAAACGGAAGACCGTGCTGTCATCCTGGAGCGTCTTCATGGCGTCCTGCAGGAACTCGCTGGAAGCCAGCGTCGGGTCGGCGTTCTTGTTCGCGGAGATCACACCGCCGAGCTTGACGCGGGCGTCAGCGAACTCGGGCGAAGCCATGAACTCCAGCACCTTCTGGGTCGACTCGTCGGTGGAGAAGCCGGCGACGAACTCGCCGCCACCCTCGACCTGGAGGGCACCCTCGGTCACACCCGGCAGGATGAACGCGTAGACGTCGCCGTCGGGGGCGACCTTCGGCGTCTCACCAGCGGCGTTCTTCACGTCGAGGAAGTTGGCCGACAGGAACGAAGCCTGGTGCGTCAGCGCGCAGGAGCCGTCGGCGACCTTCGCGGCCACATCGGCGAATGCGGTGGAGTTGATGCTCTTCACATCACCGAAGCCGGCGTTGACGTAGTTCGGGTCCTTCAGGATGGAGCCCACTGCGTCGAAAGCCTTCTCGATGTCGGGGTCGGTGAACTTCACGTCACCGGAGACCCACTTGTCGTAGACATCGGGGCCGGCCTGGCGAAGCACGAGGTCCTCGATCCAGTCGGTTCCGGGCCAGCCGGAGGCGTCGCCCGAGGCGAAACCGGCGCACCACGGTGCCGCGCTGGTCTTCTCCTGGATGGTCTTGGTGAGCGTCATCATCTCGTCCCACGTCTTCGGAACCTCGACACCCCACTCCTTGAACTTCGCCGGCGAGTACCAGACGTAGCCCTTCAGGTTGGCGAGCATCGGTGCCGCGTAGAACGTGTCGTCGAACGTGCCGTAGCTCTTCCAGTCCTTCGACCAGTTCTCATCGACGGCCTTCGAGACGGCATCCGGTGCCGCCTCGACCTTGCCGGTGTCGACGAGGGTCTTCAGCAGACCGGGCTGCGGGACGATGGCGATGTCGGGTGCGTCGCCACCGGTCACCTTGGTGACGATGTTTCCCTCGAAGCTCTTGTCACCGGTGTACTCGACCGTGATGCCGGTGTCTTTGGTGAACTGCTCGAACGATGCGTTGAGGTCATCCGCCTCGGAGCCGGTGATACCGCCCGAGATGCGGACGGTCTTGGTCGTGCCGCCGTCTCCGCTGCCGGAGCCTCCTCCGGTGCCGCCGTCGCTCTCGGCGCAGCCCGCAAGTGCGAGACCGAGGATGCCTGCGAAGGCCAGGGGTGCAAGCACCCGACGTCGCTGAGACATGCCCATTCGTTCCTCCTTTGGATCGCGCGGGGAGCCCTTCCTCGCGCTCGGGTTCAATCAGGAACCGCTTCCAGGCGAACGTAGTCCGTTGCGGCGTGAATCACAACATTTGGGAAGTCACAACTCGATAACCCCCCGATACGGTCCGCGGGAGCGCTCCCAAATGCAATTCAACCCTCATGCCACTGGGTCCGGACTCCACAACCGGTTCCACATCAGTGCTGGTATGGATTACAGTTGACCGACACGGGACCGCGGTCGGGGCCTGCGAGCACAGAACACGGAGGGCGTGCCATGAGTGGAATCGCCGAAGTGGCGCGCCGCGCGGGCGTGTCGAAATCCACTGCCAGTCGTGCACTGAGCGGCCGTGGCTACGTCTCCCCCGCCACCCAGGAGCGCGTGCAGCAGGCCGCAAACGCCCTCGGTTATGTTCCGTCGACCAATGCCGTCAGCCTCGCCACCGGCCGCACGCAGACGATCGGCGTGATCGTCCCACACGCGAACCACTGGTTCTTCGGTGAGGTGCTGGAAGGCATCCAGCGCGCGCTCATGGAGCGCGGCTTCGACCTCGCCCTCTACTCCGCGCAGCCCGGAAGCCTGGAACGCTCCCACGTGTTCGAGACCTATCTCGGTCGCAGCCGATTCGACGGGTTGATCACGGTGGGCATCGAGCCCGATCAACAGGAGCTGGAGCGCATCGCGGAGCTGGGGAAGCCCTTCGTCTCGATCGGCAGCTACGACATCGGAAACAGCGCTGTCTCCATCGACGACGTCGCATCGGCTCGAATCGCGACAGACCACCTCCTGGCGCTCGGCCACACGGACATCGTCTTCCTCGGCGGCGAGGACAACAAGACCTGGCTCAGCTTCGGCGACGCGCACCGGGTCACCGGCTATGCGGCAGCAATGCGGGCAGCAGACCTGGAGAGCTCCATCAGACTGGTGCCGTGCGGGGTGTCCATGCCCGCCGGCTACGACGCCGCCGTCGACCTCCTGAGCGACGCGCGCACCCGCCCCACAGCGATCGTTGCCGTCGCCGACGAGGTCGCCATCGGCTCGATCATCGCGGCGCGACGCATGGGGATCTCCGTGCCCGCGCAGCTGAGTGTCGTGGGCATCGACGATCACGAGAACGCCGAGATGTTCGCCCTCACCACCCTCCGCCAGAACCCACGCGAGCAGGCGGCGCTGGCCGTCGAGCTGCTGGAGGAGCACATCGACAGCCCGGACGCTCCCCCGCGGCGCATCTGGGCTCCCACCCGCTTCGTGATCCGCAACTCCACCGCCGCCCCCGCCGACCACTGACTCGCGGGCTCACGCGCGGCGGGTCCCGCGACGGGGCAGGAACGCCGAAGGCCCCCGGAGTGAACCGGGGGCCTTCGTGGAACGGTGTGCCGGCGAGCCGGCGAGCGTTCAAGAAATTACTTGACGGAAACCGTCGCGCCAGCCTCTTCGAGGGCAGCCTTGGCCTTCTCAGCGGCCTCCTTGTTGGCGCCCTCAAGGACAGCCTTCGGAGCGCCGTCGACGACAGCCTTGGCCTCACCCAGGCCGAGCGAGGTGAGCTCGCGGACGACCTTGATGACCTGGATCTTCTTGTCGCCAGCAGCCTCGAGGATGACGTCGAAGGAGTCCTTCTCCTCTTCCTCGACAGCGGCAGCGCCCGCACCAGCGGCACCGGCAACGGCGACCGGAGCGGCAGCGGTGACGTCGAACTTCTCCTCGAACGCCTTCACGAACTCGCTGAGCTCGATGAGCGTGAGGCCCTCGAACTGCTCGAGCAGCTCTTCGGTGGTGAGCTTCGCCATGATGTATCTCCTACTGAGTGTTTGTGGTTTGTGAAAGAGAGCGCGAACCGCTTACGCGGCCTGAGCGCCCTCGAGCTTCTCGCGAAGAGCGTCGATGGTGGCGGCAGCCTTGCCCATCGTCGCCTTCATCATTCCCGCTGCCTTCGCCAGCAGAACCTCACGGCTCTCCAGCGACGCGTACTTCTCGACCTCGGCAGCGCTGAGGGTGTTGCCCTCGAAGACGCCACCCTTGATCACGAGAAGCGGGTTGGCCTTGGCGAAGTCACGCAGAGCCTTCGCGGTGGCGACGAAGTCGCCGTGCACGAATGCCACAGCCGACGGACCCTTGAGGTCGTCGTCCAGAGCGGTGATCCCTGCGTTGTTGGCAGCGATCTTGGTCAGCGTGTTCTTCACCACGGCGTACTGCGCGTCCTGACGGATGCTGTTGCGCAGCTGCTTGAGCTGGGCAACCGTCAGACCGCGGTACTCGGTCAGCAGGACGGCGTTCGAGTTCTCGAAGTTCTTCGTGAGCTCGGCGACCGATGCATCCTTCTGCGCCATGGTCACTCCTTGATGTGCTTGTGACATCACGCGGGTGCGTGGTGTCCGCCTCGACCGCTCGCAGTGCAAACAAAAACGCTCCGGCGCAAGCGCACGGAGCGTGATCCCAGAAGGGAGAATCTCAATGACACCTGCGCGGGCCCCTGCTTTCGCAGTGCTTCGATCCTCGAAAGGACGACCAGCGGTCTATGGCTTCCACCAGCCTAACAGCGCACGACACACCCGCCAAATCGAGGCCGGCCCGACAGATACGAGGGGCCCGCGCAGATGACGCGGGCCCTTCGTATCGTTCACCTCACTGGTTGCTGAACGCGGCGTCGAACGATGCCGTCGGCTGCGGCCACAGCAGCGAGCGGACGAAGCCGACCGCTTCGGCGGCACCGTGCAGGCGGTCCATGCCGGCATCCTCCCACTCGATGGAGATGGGACCGTCGTAGCCGATCGCGTCGAGAGCGCGGAACGAGTCCTCCCACGGCACGTCGCCGTGACCGGTGGACACGAAGTCCCATCCGCGACGCGGGTCAGCCCAGGCCAGGTGCGAGCCGAGCACCCCGGCGCGACCGTTCTGCGGCCGCAGACGCGTGTCCTTGCAGTCCACGTGGTAGATGCGGTCCTGGAAGTCCCAGATGAAGCCGACCGGGTCGATGTTCTGCCACATCATGTGGCTCGGGTCCCAGTTGAACCCGAAGGCGGCACGGCGATCGATCGCCTCCAGGGCGCGCACGCTGCTCCAGTAGTCGTATGCGATCTCACTCGGGTGCACCTCGTGCGCGAAGCGCACGCCCTCGGCATCGAACACGTCCAGGATCGGGTTCCACCGCTTCGCGAAGTCCTCGAACCCGGCGTCGATCACGTCCTGCCCCACGGGCGGGAACATCGCCACATACGGCCAGATGGAGGATCCGGTGAAGCCCACCACGGTGTCGACGCCGAGCTTGCGCGCCACCCGGGCCGAGCGCTTCATGTCTTCCGCGGCACGCTGGCGGACGCCTTCGGCGTCACCGTCGCCCCACACGTAGTCGCGAAGGATCGCCTGGTGGCGGAAGTCGATCGGCGCATCGCACACCGCCTGCCCGGCGAGGTGGTTGGAGATCGCGAACACACGCAGTCCGTGGCGATCGAGGATCTCCTTGCGACTGGCGACGTAGTCGTCGTCTTCGTCGGCGCGCTTGAGGTCGAGGTGGTCACCGGAGGCGGCGATCTCCAGACCGTCGTATCCCCAGGATGCGGCAAGCCGGGCCACTTCTTCGAAGGGCAGATCGGCCCACTGACCGGTGAACAGTGTTACGGGACGCTCAGCCATGCTGTGTCTCCTTCTCATCAACATCGGGGATGCTCACCCAGGCTCGGGTGAGCGCGGATTCCAGGACCGCGGCAGTGACCCGGGCCGCACGCAGCCCGTCACGGAAGGTGGGAAGCGCGTCGGAGGCCGCACCGCGCACGGCGGCGTAGGCATCGGCGACGAAGGCGTTGAACGCATCCTGGTAGCCCATCGGGTGACCTGAGGGAACCAGCGACAGACCGTCGTCGCCGGGATTCTCCGGATCCCGGAGCACGAGCTGCGAACCGCTGAGCGCGCCGATCCACAGCTCCTCGGACCGCTCCTGTGCGAACCGCACAGACTGGGCCGTGCCGTGCACCTCGAGCGTCAGCCCGTTCTTGCGCCCCGGCGCCATCTGCGACACGAGGAGCGTCGCGAGTGCGCCGTTGTCCAATTCGGCGACCACGGCGACGAGATCCTCGGTCGTCACGGGCACTCCCCCGCGTTCGGGGAACACGGTGCGCGTCCGCGCGGACACTGCTCGAATGCGGTGGCCCGTGACGAACTCCAGCAGGTCGCACAGGTGCGACCCGATATCCGCGAACGCCCGGGAAGCCCCGCCCGCTGCGGAATCCACCCGCCAGTTGGAGTCGGTCTCACGCAGCAGCCAGTCCTGCAGGTACGCGCCGTCGACGCTCAGCACCGTGCCGACGGCACCGGAACGCACCAGTTCACGTGCGTGCCGCACCTGCGGGTGGTAGCGGTAGACGAACGGCACCGCACCGGCCACACCGGCGGCGTCCGCCGCGTCCACCACCGCGAGCGCGTCAGACACCGTGGTGGCCAGGGGCTTCTCGCAGATCACATGGCGCCCCGCGGCGAGCAGTGCGATGGTCTGTGCGGCGTGGTCGCGGTTCGGCGTGCAGACGTGGACGATGTCGCTCAGCTCGGCGACCTCCGTCACGTCGACAGCTCCGCGCTCCACGCCCAGCTCGGCCGCAGCCGCCGCGCCGCGCTCCGGCGTGGAGCTGGCGAGAGCCACCAGCCGCGCGCGGGCCGCACGGGCAGCACGGGAGTGGACCGCGGCCATGAAGCCGCCGCCCAGGAATCCGGCGCGGAGCGCGGTGAGTGGCACGTCGTTCATCGACATGTCCCTAGAGCGTCGCCGCGAACGGATCGCGGTCTTCCGGCACGAACGGGATCTCCCCCACCGTGCTCTCGACGGTGACGAATTCGCCCGACGCGACCGACTCCTCGATCGCGGTGAGGGTGTCGAACACGTGGTAGCCGATCTCTCCGGTGGCGATGTGAGCGGTGCCGCCGCGAATGGCGCGAGCCATGTCCAGCACACCGAGCCCACGCCCGGATTCGATCCCCACCGGAGCGAGGGTCTCGTACTGCGGCCCGTCACCCATGCGGTCGATCGAGGGAGCGCGTGTGATCTGCACATCACCGCCGAACGTGTTCGGGTCGGGGATGATGAGGGTGCCCTCGGTACCCGTGATCTCCACCACGCCCGTGCGGGCGAGGGGCGAATCGAAGCTGAACACGCTCTGCGACTGCTGTCCCGACTCGAAGCGCGCGATGGCCTGCACCAGCGTAGGCACCTCCACGGGGAACTCCTCACCGGTGCGCGGACCGACCTGGACCGTGCGGCTCTCGCGGCCCCGCAGACCCACGGCGGCGACCGCGTCGACCGGGCCGAAGAGGTGGACCAGCGCCGTGGCATAGTACGGACCCATGTCGATGAGCGGACCCGCTCCGCGCGCGAACAGGAAGTCGGGGTTCGGGTGGAAGATGTCCGGCCCGATGTACTGCATCGCGGTCTGCGCGGCCAGCGGCACCCCGATGTCGCCGCGGGCGATGGCACGCCGCGCGGTCTGCAGGCCGGGGCCGAGCACGGTGTCGGGCGCGACTCCCACGCGCACGCCCGCAGCATCCGCGGCGGCGAGCATCGCCTTCGCTTCCTCACGACTCACGCCGATCGGCTTCTCACTCCAGACGTGTTTGCCCGCGGCGATCGCGGCGAGACTGACCGGAACGTGCGCCTGCGGAATCGTGAGGTTCAGGACGAGGTCGACCTCCGGGTGGGCGAGCACCGCATCGGGGTCACCGCTCTCCGTGACGCCGTACTTCTCCGCCTGTGCGGCGGCGCGCTCGGTGTCGAGGTCGCCGATGATGACGACGCGGATGTCCGGGAACTTCGTGAGGTTGGTCAGGTACTGGTCGCTGATCATGCCGGCTCCGATGAAGCCGATGCCGAAGGGTGCGCTCATCGCACGCCCTCCTCGCGCAGGAAGGCGGCGCTGGCGTCGATCGCGCCGAACAGATCGCCGTCATAGGTGTCGAACTCCACCACCGCGAACTCGGCAGCGGGCGCGGCCGCGAGCACCTCGCGCAGCGGGACCTCGCCCGTGCCCGCGATGCGCTGCTGCAGAGTGACCGACGTCGGGTCGGCGGCGCGGAACGGGTCCTCACCGAGGATGCCGTCCTTCATGTGCAGAAGGCGCACACGGTCGCCGAGACGACCCAGCAGCGCGGGAACATCCTGTCCGCCGATGGCCGCCCAGTAGACGTCCACCTCGAGCACGATGCGCGGATCCAACAGCGCGGTGAAGGCCTCCAGAGCGCTGACGCCGTCGAAGGAGGCGATGAACTCCTGGGAGTGGTTGTGGTAACCGAGGCGGATGCCGCGCGCCTCGGCAGCGTCGACATAGCTGTTGAGGCGATCGGCGGTCGCGCGGATCGCCTCGATGCTCTTCCAACGATCCGGCGAGACCATCGGGTCGATCAGGGTGGTCGCCCCCAGCGTCTCGGCGTCGTCGAGCACCTGCTCGAACGGCGGGTTGACGATCACGGTGTCGCCGTAACGGACCTCATCCGTGAGGAAGCCGGCGTGCGCGCTCGGGGAGACGAGGCCAGCGGTATCGAACGCCGCACGAAGCTCCGCAGCACGACCGACGAAACCGAACGCCTCCACGTTGCGGAATCCAAACTCGGCCAACCGCGCCAGCGTTCCGGGGGTGTCCTCAGTGAGCGCGTCGCGCACCGTGTAGAGCTGGACCGAGAGTTCCGGTGTGGACATGGGGAGCCTTCCTCGTCTTCGAGAAGCAGTCGTTGAATTCGACCTGTGGTTGGGTTTTGTCAACATCGTAGCCTCAAAACTCGACCAGCGGTAGAGTTTCCGACATGACTTCCCGACCGACACGCGGCGCAGACCCCGACGGCTCTCCCGACGCACGATCAGCACACGGAGTCGCCGCAGACGCAGCGCGAGGGATCGGCGCGGGTGCTGGACGAGAGATCGGGGCAGGTGCCGCGCGAGGGGTCGCCGCAGACACAGCGCACGGGGTCAGCGCGGGTGCGGCGCGCGGGATCGGTGCCGGCATCGCGCACGGGGTCAGCGCGGGTGCGGCGCGCGGGGTCAGCGCGGGTGCGGCGCGCGCGATCGGTGCCGGCATCGCGCAGGGAATCGGGTCGGGCGCAGCGCGCGGACCGTATGCGAAGACGGAGCAGTTCCGCCTCGATGTGCTCGACGCGGCGCTGCGGATCCTGGCCGAGCGGGGCTTCGACGCCACCACGCTGCAGCTCATCGCCGACGAAGTAGGCCGCTCGAAAGCGGGCCTGCTGCACCATTTCGGCTCGCGTGAGGCTCTCATGCTGGAGATCGTGCGGCACCGCGATGCCGTCAACCGCCGCACCTTCCCCGCCGTTCCCGGAGATGACTTCGCCACAACGCTCGACCTCGTCACGCACAACACCACGGTGCCGGGGCTGGTGGCGCTGTTCAGCATCACGGCGGCGCTTGCCGCTGGCGACCCTGACGACACTGACCGCCGCGCGTACTTCCGCGAGCGCTATGAGCGCAATCGCGCGGGTTTCGCTCGCCGGCTCACCGAAGCACAAGCGGCGGGAACGGTCCGTGACGACATTCCCGCGGCAGATATCGCCAGCCTGTTGCTCGCGGCGATGGACGGGCTGCAGATCCAGTGGCTCCTGGACGACGGCGTCGACATGGCCGCACAGCTGTCGTCGTTCATTCGCCTCGTTCAGCCGCCGAATCCTGAACCGGAAACACAGCGCGGGTCCTGACGCGCCGGGATCGGTGTCCGGCAGAGTCGGTGGCGGGGCGTAGCCTCGAGTGGTGACTCCGGAACTTCAGGCGCGCATCATCGCGGACTCCCGCGACCGCGTCGGCTGGCTCCGCGCACGATCCCGCGGCATCACCGCCACGGACGTCGCCACCCTCACCACCGAGCGGTCGATCGCACGCGCCGCGGATGCGAAGCTCGGCGGCGGATCACGCTTCGGCGGCAACGCGTACACCGACCACGGTCGGCGGCGCGAGCCGGAGATCGCGGCCTGGGTCGCGGCGACACACGGCATCTCTCCCTCCAGCGCGCTCTTCTGCGCCGAGGTGGAGAAGCGCCACCTCGCCACGCCGGACGGGATCGGACTGGATGAATCCGGCGCCGTCGTGCTGGCGGAGATCAAGACGACGAACAAGTCGTGGAACTCAATCCCGCGCAACTACCTTCGTCAGGTGTGGTGGCAGCAGCACGTGCTGGGCGCGGAACGCACGCTGTTCTGCTGGGAGGAGCACGAGGACTTCGTGCCGCTGCACGACGAGCCGCGAGCCGTGTGGATCGATCGCGACGACCGCGAGATCGCGAAGCTCGTGCGCCTGGCCACCGGACTGATCGACGAGCTGCATCGTCGCACCCACCCCGACACCACTCTGTTGCCCCCGCGCCCCACGGCGGCCGGCCCGAGGCAGACCCCGCGCGAGCGCGACATCTTCCGCGCCCTCGCCCTCGCCGACTGACCCGAAACACCCAAGCAAGGCCGAGAAACCCCGCGTTGCGGGGTTTCTCGGACTTGCTTGGGTTTCTCGCGCATGAGGACGGGCGTAGCTGGGCGTTTCATCTGAACCGCGGCGACCCGGCGGGAATAGTTGGCGTTCGTCAACCATTTCCCTTATCGTTGACTCTTCTCAACTACTTGAGCGAATTACACGAAAGCCGCAATGTCAGCCATCACCGCACCTCCCGCCGCTCCGGCGAAGATGACACACCGCCAGGTTCTCGAGGCCCTCTCCGGCCTGCTCCTCGGCATGTTCGTGTCCATGCTCGCCAGCACCGTCGTCTCCTCGTCGATGCCCGTCATCGTCTCCGACCTCGACGGCGACCAGACCGACTACACCTGGGTGATCACCTCCACGATGCTCACCACCGCGATCTTCACCCCGATCTGGGGCAAGCTCGCCGACCTCACCAACCGCAAGCTGCTGATCCAGATCGCCCTCGTGATCTTCGTGGCTTCCTCTGCAACGGCCGGCTTCGCGCAGAACCCCGAGATGCTGATCGCGTCCCGCTTCGTGCAGGGCGTGGGCGCAGGTGGTCTTGCCGCGCTCAGCCAGGTCATCATGGCCGACATCATCAGCCCGCGCGAGCGCGGTCGCTACATGGGTCTGTTCGGCGCCGTGATGGCCGTCGCCACGGTCGGCGGCCCGCTGCTGGGTGGCTTCATCACCGACGTCGCCAACTGGCGCTGGAACTTCTTCATCGCGGTCCCGTTCGCCGTTCTCGCGCTCATCCTGCTGCAGACCACGCTGCACCTGCCGAAGCAACCCAAGCGCAAGGTGAGCATCGACTACCTCGGCATCGTGTTCCTGGCGGCGTCCGTGTCGCTGCTGCTGATCTGGGTCACCGAAGCGGGCACGCAGTTCGAGTGGGCCAGTGCCGAGACGGCCTGGATGACCTCCATCGCCGGTGCCGCCGCGATCGCCTTCGTGGTGACCGAGCTGCTCGTCAAGGAGCCGCTCATCCCGCTGTCGCTGTTCAAGAACCGCACCTTCACGCTCTCGGTGATCGCGTCGATCTCCATCGGTGTGGCCATGTTCGGCACCTCGGTCTACCTCAGCCAGTACATGCAGATGTCGCGCGGTGCCACGCCCACCGAGGCGGGTCTGATGAGCATTCCGATGATGGCCGGCGTGCTGGTGAGCTCGATGCTGATCGGTCAGATCATCACCCGAACCGGCAAGTGGAAGCGCTGGGTGGTGCTCGGCTCGATCATGCTGCTGGTGGGCATCACGATGCTGGCGACCATCCGCTACGACACCAACTACTGGCTGCTGTCGGTCTACATGTTCCTCACCGGCGCGGGCGTCGGCATGGCGATGCAGAACCTCGTGCTCGTGGTGCAGAACACCGCCCGCCCGCAGGAGATGGGTGCGGCGTCCTCGGGTGTCGCGTTCTTCCGCTCGCTCGGCGGCACCGTGGGTGTGTCCGTGATGGGTGCCATCGTCGCGTCGAGCGTGACCACCCTGTTCACCGACAACAAACAGCGCCTCGCCGATGCCATCACGACGGTCGCGAAGAACGAGGGCACCAACACCGCGCAGAAGATCAGCGACATCATGACGAGCGGCAAGCTGCCGGTGGTGCATGAGCTGCCCAACCCGTTCCGCGGCGTGTTGGAGGACCTGTACGCACAGGCCATCTCGCACTCCTTCATCATCGGCATCCCGCTGGCCGCGATCGCCGTGGTGGCGATCATCTTCCTCCCGAACATCTCGCTCACGCGCCAGACCACCACCGAACGTCTGGCCGAGGACGAGGCGGGCATGGTGGCCGTCACCACCGGCATGGCCACCACCGGACCCATCCCGGTTGTCACCGGTGCCACGTCGACGGTGGCCCACGACGGCGGGGACCCCCGCTCGTCGCGGTCGGATTCGCCCCGCGACTAGGCAACCACGATGATGGAGAGCGTGACCAGCGAGATGGACCGGCCCGCAGCGGCCGACGTGCGCACCGCGGCGATGCGCGCCCTGGAGTCGGAGTTCAGCGGACTGATCGCCCGCATGCGGCACCTGTACATCGAATACGCGAACCGCGTCTCACCGGGGATGCTCCCCGGCACGTACAAGGTCTTCTCCATCATCGCGCGGCGGGGGCCCATCACGGCCTCCGCCGTCGGCGAGACGCTGATGATGGACAAGGCACAGATCAGCCGCATCACGCGCGAGCTGTCGGAGCTGGGACTCCTCGAGCGCACGCCTGACCCGAAGGACGGCCGCGCCAGCCTACTGTCGGCATCCGAGGAGGGACAACGCCGCATCCGTGCCGCCATGGACTCCGGCGACAACCACCTCGTGCGATCACTCGAGGACTGGGACATCGCGGATATCAGTCGCCTGACGGTTCTGCTCCATGCGCTCGGCGAGGGTCGGCCTCCGGCCCCCTGACGCGGTGATCTTTCGCGCACCGGGCTCCTCTTCGAACGGAAGAGGAGCCCGGTGCGCTGTGGCCTACGGACGAAGCCCGGGGAAGTCTGCGTCGCGGAACTCGGGACCGCGCTCCCCCGCGGCGGCGCGCTCGCGCTCGCGGGCTCGCAGCTCGGCGCGTCGGATCTTGCCGGAGATGGTCTTGGGAAGCTCCTCGACGAATTCCACTCGACGCACGCGCGTCCACGGTGCCAGGTGCTCGCGCGCGTAGCGCAGCACCTGCTCGGCGGTGGCCGCATCCGATGCCGCTCCGGCCACCAGCGTCACGTACGCCTTGGGAACCGCCTGGCGCTCGGCATCGGGAGCAGGAACCACCGCGGACTCCGCGACGATCGGGCACTCCAACAGCACCGATTCCACCTCGAACGGCGAGATCTTGTAGTCCGAAGCCTTGAAGACATCATCGGTACGGCCCACATAGGTGACGTATCCGTCGGCGTCACGGGCGGCGATGTCGCCGCTGTGGAAGAAGCCGCCGGCGAACGACTGTGATGTGCGCTCCGCGTCTCCCACGTATCCGGTCATCAGCGCGAGGGGGTGCTGGGAGAGGTCGAGGCAGATCTCCCCTTCCCCGACTCCGTCCACCACGAGTCCGGTGTCGGGATCCACCAGCACGGAGGGAACACCCGGCAGCGGCATCCCCATGGACCCCGCACGCACCGGCGTTCCCGGCGGGTTGCCGAGCTGCGCGGTGGTCTCGGTCATGCCATAGCCGTCGCGGATCTCGAGTCCCCACGCGTTCTTCACCTGCGCGATGACCTCGGGATTCAACGGCTCGCCGGCACCGACCAGCTCCCGCAGCGACGCGGGTCGCGCACCGAGATCGGCCTTGATCAGCATGCGCCACACCGTCGGCGGCGCGCAGAGGGTGGTCACGTGTCGCTCGCGCAGCTGCGCCAGGAACGCCGCCGCATCGAACCGGGCGTAGTTGTAGACCAGCACGGTGGCCTCGGCGATCCACGGCGCGAAGAAGCTCGACCACGCGTGCTTGCCCCAGCCGGGTGACGACACGTTCAGGTGCACATCGCCGGGTTGCAGCCCCAGCCAGTACATCGTCGACATCATGCCCACCGGGTACGACACCTGGGTGTGCTCGACCAGCTTCGGACGCGACGTGGTGCCGGAGGTGAAGTACAGCAGCAGGCGATCATCCGGTGCCGTGCCCGGGTGCTCGGTCGGCCCAGCCGGAGTTGCGAACGCCTCCGAGAACGAGACCCAGCCCTCGCGTGCGCTGGTGCAGATCCGAACGGCGTCTCCCGCGATGGCGTCGAACTTTCCGGCGTCCGCGTCGTTGCAGATCACCGCGCACGCCTCGCCACGCTCGATCCGGTCGGCAAGATCCGCCGGTCCCGCCGCCGTCGCGGTGGGCATCAGCACCGCTCCGAGCTTGATCACCGCGAGCATCGCCACCCACAGTTCCACCTGGTTGTTGAGCATCAGCAGCACCGAGTCGCCGCGGCCGATCCCGTGCGAGCGCAGGAACGCGGCCACCTGGTCAGAGCGAACCGCGAGCGCGTCGAAGCTGTACGACGCCTCCGAGCCGTCGGCTTCGACGATCACCAGCCCCGGGCGCTCATTTCCCCGCGCGAACGCGTCGAACCAGTCGATCGCCCAGTTCCATCTCTGCCCCACGTCGGGGAAACGGAACTCGGCGGTCGCGCGTGCACGATCGGCGCGAAGCGCGAGCAGCTGATCCCGCGCGATCCGGTACTCGTCGGTGGGCGATGCGGCCATGCAACTCTCCTTCAGGTCTGTGACGATCGTACGCTTCGTTCCTCGAGCGCCACCGGCTCCTGCCGGCTCGGCTCCCGCTAGGAAACGGGGATGAGCACGGCCCGCGCACGGGCGACCACGGCGTCGCCGACTTCGTCCAGCAGCGCGGAGCGCAGGTGCCACTGCTGCCAGTACAGCGGGACATCGATGCCCACGTCCGACAGCGGCCGGATGCGCCCGCTCGCGTGCGGCTCATCGGACTGAAACGGCAGCAGCTGCCCCCACCCCATCCCCATCAGCACGGCATCGGCGAAGTCGGCCGATGCCGGCACCCGCTGTCGAGGCGGCAGCGCCGGATCGACCCCCTGGCGCACCAGCCACCGCGTCTGCAGATCGTCACGCCGGTCGTAGTCCACCAGCGGTGCCCGCTGGAGTGCGCGGGTCGTGACGCCCTCGGGGAACCAGCGATCGTGGAAGGCGACGGTGGCGAACGGGACGTAGCGCATCGCGCCGAGCGGGGTCACCCGACACCCGGCGATGGGCTCGGCTCGCGAGGTGACCGCGGCGATCACCGTCCCCTCCTCCAGCAGCCGCACGGTGAAGTCCTGGTCGTCGCGATGCAGGTCGAACACCACCGGGAGGCGAGCGCTCAGCTCCGCGATCGCGGGAAGAAACCAGGTCGACAGAGAATCCGAGTTGACGGCGATGGGCAGACTCGTGAGGCTTCCCTCCTCGCGAATGCCGATGGCCGACATCGCGTCGGCCTCCAGATGCGCCAGCTGGCGGGCATAGCGGATCACCGCTTCACCGGCCTCCGTCGGGCGGACCGGGCGGGAGCGGACCAGCAGCACCTGCCCGAGCAGCGACTCCAGCGTGCGCAGTCGCTGACTCACCGCCGGCTGTGTGATGCCGAGCACCGTCGCCGCCGGTTCGAACCCGCCCTCCGACACCACGGCGGCCAGCGTGAGCGCGAGATCGGGCGGAATTCTCATATAAACAATGCTAATGATAATGAAGATTTCATGCCTGGTGTTTGTTGTGAGAGATTCCTAGTCTGGAGCCATGCCCTTCCTCACCGGTCTCGGAATCGGACTCTCCCTCATCATCGCCATCGGTGCCCAGAACGCCTTCGTGCTCCGTCAGGGCATCCGACGCCAGCACGTCTTCGTCGTGGCCCTGATCTGCGCGGCCTCCGACGCGGTGCTGATCTGCGCCGGCGTCGTCGGCGTAGGCGCCGCTCTGGAGACGGTGCCCTGGCTCGTCACCGCGGTGCGATGGGTGGGCGTCGCCTTCCTTCTGACCTACGCATTCCTGGCCCTGCGTCGGGCGTCCAAGCCTTCCGGGGATGCGCTGGAGGCTGCTGCCGATGCACCGCCGCACGACGGTCAGGCCGGAGGCGGAACGGCACTCGCCACCCGCACGGCAACGTCCTCGCTGCTCGCCGTGGTCGGCGCGACGCTCGCGATCACGTGGCTCAACCCGCACGTATATCTGGACACCGTGATCTTCCTCGGCTCGGTCGCGCAAGCACAGAGTGGCGCGCGCTGGATCTTCGCCGCCGGATGCATCACCGGCAGCTTCCTGTGGTTCTTCGCACTGGCGTACGGGGCACGTCTGCTCGGGCGCTGGCTGAGCAGCCCACGCGCCTGGCGGATCCTCGACGTCATCGTCGCCGTGTTCATGCTGGTCATCGCCGGCATCCTCGCGTTCGGACACTGACACCCCGCCAGGAGAGCACCAACGACGAAGGCCCCCACCTCGCGGTGGGGGCCTTCGCACGATTCAGCGCATCAGATGGCGTTGACATCCAGCGGGATGCCGGGGCCGAACGTGGTCGACACCGAACCCTTCTGGATGTAGCGACCCTTCGAGCTGGACGGCTTCAGACGAACGATCTCGTCGAGCGCGGCACGCAGGTTCTCGTTCAGGGCGTCAGCCGAGAACGATGCCTTGCCCACAACGAAGTGGACGTTGGCGTGCTTGTCGACGCGGAACTCGATCTTTCCGCCCTTGATCTCCTCGACGGCCTTGGCCGGGTTCGGGGTGACCGTGCCGGTCTTCGGGTTCGGCATGAGGCCACGCGGACCCAGGACCTTACCGAGGCGTCCGACCTGACCCATGAGCTCCGGGGTGGAGACGGCGGAGTCGAAGTCGGTCCATCCGGCGGCGACCTTCTCGATGAGCTCGGTGCCACCGACCTCGTCAGCACCGGCGGCGATGGCGGCCTCAGCAGCCGGGCCGTTGGCGAAGACGATGACGCGGGCGGTGCGGCCCGTGCCGTGCGGCAGCATGACGGTGCCACGGACCATCTGGTCCGCCTTGCGCGGGTCGACCGAGAGCTTGAGCGCGACCTCGACGGTCGAGTTCATCTTCGACGAACCGGTCTCCTTTGCGAGCTCAACGGCCTCGCTCGGAGTGTAGAACTTGCCAGCCTCGATCTTCTCGACGGCGGCGATGTAAGCCTTGGACTTAGCCATGTTGGTCTTCCCCTCAGCCCTCAACCGTGATGCCCATGGAACGGGCGGTGCCGGCGATGATCTTCGAGGCAGCCTCGATGTCGTTCGCGTTCAGGTCGGCCTGCTTCGTCTCGGCGATCTGACGAACCTGCTCCTGGGTGAGCTTGCCCACCTTGACGGTGTGCGGGGTCGACGATCCCTTGGGGACACCGGCAGCCTTCTTGATCAGCTCAGCCGCCGGGGGCGTCTTGAGGATGAACGTGAAGGAGCGGTCCTCGTAGACGGTGATCTCTACGGGGATGACGTTGCCGCGCTGCGACTCGGTCGCGGCGTTGTACGCCTTGCAGAACTCCATGATGTTGACGCCATGCTGACCGAGCGCGGGGCCGATCGGCGGCGCCGGGTTGGCTGCACCGGCGTTGATCTGAAGCTTGATCAGGCCGGTCACCTTCTTCTTCGGTGCCATTTCCTCTTCCTTTCTCCGAACGGACCAGACGGCCCGCTCTCCCGCGGATCCGGCGGTTCCGGAGCGCGGTGCAGGTTCGCGCACGATCGAAGAACGCGCACAAACCACAAAAGTCTACCGCATCCGCCCGACTGCTCCCGCATCCGGTGTGGCGGCGTCGGTGGCCCACCCCGCCTTCGTGGTCTCAGAAGGCGTCGGCGGCCGTCGCTGCGCCGACATCTTCTGAGACCACGACGAGAGGTGGTCTCAGAAGACGCGAGTTCCGACGTCCTGGGCAACCGCTTCTGAGATCAATCGCCGGACGCCGCGGCGAGCAAACACAGAACCCCCGCGGCGATGCCGCAGGGGTTCGTGAAAGACGGTTGTCAGATCATCTTGGTGACCTGGTCAAACGACAGCTCCACGGGGGTCTCGCGCTCGAACAGGGAGACGAGCACGGTGAGCTTGCCGCTCTCGGGCTTGATCTCGGAGATCGTTCCGGGAAGACCGGCGAACGAGCCCTCCTTGATGGTGATGGTCTCGCCGATCTCGAAGTCGATCTCGGCCGCGACGCTGCGCACCGGAGCAGATCCGCCGGCACCGCCGGACTTCGCCGATCCGGACTCGCGTACCTCGACGAGGGACTTCAGCATGTTGAAGGCCTCTTCGAACCGCAACGGGGTCGGGTTGTGGGCGTTGCCCACGAAGCCGGTGACGCCCGGGGTGTGGCGAACGACGGACCAGGTGTCCTCGTTGAGCTCCATGCGAACCAGCACGTAGCCGGGGATACGGACGCGCGTGACCATCTTGCGCTGACCGTTCTTGATCTCGACGACGTCCTCCATCGGGACCTCGATCTGGTAGATGTCATCCTCGACCTCGAGCGTCGCCTTGCGCTGCTCGATGTTCTGCTTCACCTTGCGCTCGAACCCGGCGTAGGAGTGGATGACGTACCACTTACCCGGGAGGGTGCGAAGCTCCAGCTTGAAGGCCTCGTACGGGTCCTCGTTCGCCGCCTCGGCGTCATCCTCATCGGACTCGGCCTCCGCGACTGCGCTGCTGTCCTCGGCGATGGCGTCCACCTCGGCCGATGCGTCGCGCACCGACTCCGTGAACTCCGGGTCGAGCACGGGCTCATCCGGCTCGCCGTTGATGTCGGGACCGTCGTACGGGGTCACGTCCACGTCCTCCTCCAGAGCAGGGTGCGCATCCAAGAACGCGTCGGCTTCCGCCTCCAGCACCTGCTCGTTGTCATTGTCGAAATCATCGCCCGAGGCATCTGCCTCGTCATCGCCGTCCTCGTCGTCGATCACGTGGATCGCGGCGGTCTCGGCGGCATCACTGGCGCGGTCTTCGACCAGATCGATGTCACCGGTCTGGTGTTCGTCAACTTCGCTGGACTGCTCGGCCGCGGGGCCCCAGTCGGCGTCGTCGTGGAATCGTTCGGACACGGACTCTCCTTCGGTCACATCAGCCGGTCATCCGCAGTCGCACCGTGCGGGATTGCTCGGAATCTTACTCCGGCGAGCCGAACACGTACTGGGTGAGCAGCGTGAAGAGCGTGTCGAGGCCGTAGACGAGGGCCATCATGACGACCACGAAGCCGAGCACCACGAGGGTGTACTTGACCAGCTCCTGCCGGGTCGGGGTGACAACCTTGCGAAGTTCGCCGAAGACCTGACGAATGAAGAGCGCGATGCGAGCGAAGACATTCATCTTCTTCTCACGGGTGGCGCCGCTGGTCGTCGCGACATCGTCGCGCGAAGCGTCTTGATCCATCCTGCATGCACCTTTCATTGCCAGCGTGCGCTGAGCGCAGGGCGGACAGGAATCGAACCTGCAACCTGCGGTTTTGGAGACCGCTGCTCTGCCAATTGAGCTACCGCCCTAGAGATCCGGGATCTCAGGGGAGATGTCGGCATCTGCTGTGCGAGGCACAGCGAAACAATGCAGACATCAACTGCGTATCCCAGCATAGGGCATGCACACGGCGGTGGCGAACCGAGGGCGGTTGTAGCCGCGTCCCGCGCGTGTCGCCTGCGCCGCGATCTCCGGCGCGCCGGATCTGTCCGCGCAGCGCGAAACCGCGCGCTGGGACCGGGGCGCAAGGCTCCCTCGCTGATAGGCTCGCCGTTCCGGCGGAGCGGGGTCTCCGTCGCCTGTTTCCGACGAATCCGAGGGTGGCGTGAGCGCAGACGAGCAGCACTTCCAAGTCGACTTGCGCGGTGTGGTCGATCTGCTCAGCCGACACATCTACTCCGGTCCCCGCGTGTACTTGCGCGAGCTGCTGCAGAACGCACGAGACGCGATCACGGCGCGCGATGAGGTCGACGGTGCCGGGGGACGCATCCGCATCACCCCCCTCAGCGATCGCTCGGACGAGTTCGTGATGCGTGATGACGGCGTGGGACTCACCGCCGACGAGGTGGGCGAACTTCTCGCCACGGTAGGACGCAGCTCGAAGCGAGACATCTTCGACCTGCCGCGTCACGAGTACCTGGGCCAGTTCGGCATCGGCCTGCTCAGCTGCTTCATGGTGGCCGACGAGATCGTCATCCGTTCCCGCAGCGCCCGCGGCGGCGAGCCCGTCGAATGGTCCGGTCGCACCGACGGCACCTTCACCGTCTCCCCCGGTCCCGCAGACACGCCCGTCGGCACGAGCGTGCACCTGCGCCCGCGCTTCGGATCCGAGGATCTGCTGCGGACGACATCCGTGATGCAGTTGGCGCAGACGTTCGCGGAGTTCCTCGGCGTGCGCATCGACATCGACCTGCCCGGCGGCGGGGAGAGTCGTATCGATCGCGCGGCGCCGTTCCTCGATGCCCGCAGCACACCGGACGCCGCCGTCGAGTACGGTGCCGAGCTGCTGGGCACCGCACCCTTCGCTGTCGTGCCGATCGATGCCGCAGGCACGGGAACGCGCGGGCTCGCGTACGTGCTTCCCTATGCGCCGCCTCCCGGATCGCACCAGGCTGCGCGGGTATACCTCAATCGGATGCTGCTCAGCGAGCGCGTGGACGACCTGCTGCCGGACTGGGCGTTCTTCGTCCGCGCCGTCGTGGATTCCACCGCGCTCTCCCCCACCGCGAGTCGAGAGTCGCTCGTGGAGGATGACGCTCTGGAGAACACGCGCACCGACCTCGGTCAGGCGATCCGGCGCTGGATCCTGGATCTCGGCCTGTCCGCTCCCGAGCGACTCGCTCAGTTCGTCGCGATTCACGAGGTGTCCCTGAAGGCGCTCGTCCGCCACGACGACGAGCTGGCGCGCTTCATCACCCGCTGGCTGAGCGTGGAGACGACGAGCGGGCGGATGACCATCGGCGATCTCGTCACCCGGTTCCCGTCCGTGCGCTATGCCGCCACGGTGGACGAGTACCGCCAGGTGGCAGGGCTCGAGAGCGGTGTCGGCCCGCTGGTGAACGGCGGCTACCTGTACGACTCCGAGATCATCGAGCTGCTGCCTGAGCTGTTCCCTGCCGTCACCGTCGAGCGCGTCGACGTGCTCACCGAGTTCGAACGACTCGACCCACCCCCCTTCGACGATCGCCCGTCGGCGATCTCTCTGGAGGATCGCGCCACCGCGGCGCTGTCGGATGTGGACTGCACCGTGATCGTCCGCTCGCTCGAACTCGACGATGTCCCTGCCGTCTACGTCGCCGACCCCGCCGTGCTGCGCCGTATCGACCGCGGACGCGCGCGCGGCGCAACCGGCGGACTGTGGTCGTCGGTACTGAACACGATCGATGACGCCACCGCGGGCATGCAGGAGGATGCGGCCACGAGCGCGCGGCTGTGCCTGAACTGGGCGAACCCGATCGTGCAGGGTCTGATCCGCGCCTCGGGCGAGCCGTTCGATCGCACCGTCCAGCTGCTCTACGTGCAGGCGCTGCTCGCTGGTCACCGACCGCTGGCCCCGCGCGATCGGGCCCTCATGACGCGTGCCCTTGGCGCGATGATCGACCTGTCCGCGCGATCCGCGGACTGAACACCACGCAGGAGTGACATGACCCAGGCCAGCACCCGCATCCGCGAACTGTTCGCACAGATCGACATGACCCCGTGGGGTCCCGAGGAGCAGTCGCTTGTTGCGGAAGCGGTGAAGCTGTCGGTCGAACTCGGCGATGAAGAACTGGAGTACCGCGCGCGCATGCGGCAGACGTCGTCGGCGAACATGGCCGGCGACACCGAGCTCACCCTCAGCTCCTTCGCGTGGTGTCTCGCACGCCACGATGCCGATCCGGTGCGCTTCCCCACCGACATCGGATCGGGTGCCGATCTGATGTGGCAGTTCAAGTGGATGGCCGGATCGCTGCGCTGCTCCCCTGCCTTCAGCGAAGAGCAGATCGACGCGGTGCTGGACGACATGGAAGAGCACTACCGTCGTGAAGGTCTCGGCCTCAGCGGCGTGTGGATGGCGCGCTTTGAGAGCTCCTGGTCGCGGGGACGACTCGACGACGCGGAGAAGTACCGCACCCTTCTCACCAGCACGCCACGCGACGAGCACAGTCACTGCGATGCGTGCACGCGCAGCCAGCTCGCCGGATTCTTCGTCGATCAGGGACGTGCGGACGAGGCGCTGGCCCTCATCGATGAGCTGGTGGAGGGGGGCTTCAGCTGCGCTGAGGAGCCGGAGCACGCCCTCGCCCGCGGACTGTTGTCATACCTGCGCGCCGGGCGCCTGAACGACGCGGTCCTCGCCCACCGCCGCAGCTACCGGCTCGCGCGCACCGATCCCGACAACCTCGCGATCGTCATGCTCAACCTGCAGTTCGTCGTGGTCACGGCGAACTACCCGCGCGCGTTGGCGATGGTGGAGCGGCACCTGGGCTGGCTGGCACACGACGGTCTCAACGACGACGCGCACGCTGTCGCTCTCGCGACGATCGCGCTGGCGCTGGAGGCCGTCGACCGCGACGGCCACGGCGACGCCGTGGTGCGAGGTGCGGAAGCATCGTCGCTGGTTCGCTTCTTCGGCGAGCACGAGGGCACCTGGACCGCGGCGGAACTGGCCGAGGCAGCCGGCGGCGGGGCCGATCGGATCGCGCGACTGTTCGATGCGCGCAATGGCAACACCAGCTTCAGTGAGCGCATCGCCGCGATCCGCGACCTCCGCGATGAGCGCATCGAGGTACCGCTGGGCTCCGAGGGATACGCCCCGCAGTCCGCGACGGAGGAGCCGAACAGTCCCGAAGGCCGACTGCACCGCGCCGTGTGCTTGGCGGACTGGGGAGCCGCCCCCGAGGCTATCGCCGCCGCCACCGCCGCGCTGACGGATGGGCTCGATGTCGCGCGACTGCACGGCATCATCGTGGGCGCCCATGCCGCACGCGACGACTGGGACGCGGCCGCGGCGGCTCTGCCCGCACGGATCGACGCGCTGCGCGCCGCTGGTCGCGAGACGCAGGCAGACGTGGAGGCGATCGCGGGGCTCGCCCTGTACGGACGGACCCAGGAAGGCGACGCGGAGAGCATCGCGGCGCTCCTGACCCGTCAGGACCTGCCCGACGAAGCACGCGGCGACCTGGAGCTCGCCGTGGCATCGGAGCGCGTGGACGACGCCGACACGGAGGGTGCGATCACGCACACCCTCTCCGCGATCGGTGCCTTCCACGACGCCGGTCTCGAGGATCGCGTGGCAGCCGCCGAGATGGTGCTGCTGTCGCTGCGCGCCGGCAGCGGCACAGCGGCGCTTGACGACATCGACGCACTGCTGGAGCGACCTGCGCTCACCGCGGGCAGTCGCGGGCGGCTGCTGGAGCTGCGGGCACGGCTGCGCGGAGCTGCCGGGGACTACCACTCCGGAGCGCTCGATGCCGATGAGGCCAGTCGCATCGCGGCATCGCTGGGCATCACGGCGGATGTGTACACGGTCTATGGCCTCGCGGCGATGCTCTTCCACGATGCCGGAGCACCCGCCGAAGCGGCCGTCCGCTATCGTGTGGCGGCGCGGCTTGCGGAGTCCGACGGCAACCCGCAGCAGTACCTGACGCTGCGGTATCAGTTGGGCGTCTCACTCATGAACGCCGGCGACGCCGGGGAATCAGCGGACGTCCTCGCCGACACGCTGAACCGCGAGACGGAGATCGGCGTTCCCGACGCCTCCCGCGGTCAGACGGCGGGAGCTCTCGCTCAGGCGCTGGAGCTCGATCAGCAGTTCGAGGACGCGATCGGCGCCTGGCAGTATGCCGGCGAGCTGTTCGCAGCCGGCGACGACCACGTCATGTCCGCACACTGCCACGTGCACGCCGGTCGGCTCTTCGGGAAGTTCGGCATGCACGAGGAGTCCGTGGAAGAGCTCACGGAGGCCGTGTCGATCGCTCGCGCGCATCCCGATGAGGACGAACTCCTCATGCGCTCCCTGCACCTGCTCGGCCAGGCCACCGGGGCAGCGGGTGACCCCGGGTCGGATGCGCATCTGGACGAGGCGTACGCGATGGCCGAAGCGGAGGGCAATGGCTGGACGATGGCCGACATCACGGACTCCCGCGCCCGCGCCCGCGCGGCCCGTGGGGACGTGGATGGTGCCGTCGCGGCCGCGCTGCAGGCAGCCGACGCCTTCGTCTCGGCGGGAGACTCGGACGGCGCCGCCGGGAGCGAGCTGTTCGCGGGCCGCGTGCTGGCCGGCAACGGTCGAGCCGCCGACAGCGTCCCCGTGTTCCGTGCCGCGCTGGAGCACGCCGATCCCGAGGGTCCGCTGCGTCAGCTGTCGGCGATCGAGTTCGGTGAGGTCCTCGCCTCCCTCGGCCGCCACGGCGAAGCCGCCGAGGTCCGCGGCATCGCCGACGCCTGAGACGAGCAAGACCCAAGGGACGCGAGACGCAGTGCTCCTTGGAAGCCTCGCAACACGTGACGCCACCGTGCATCGGTTGCTGAGCGAGCGCAGCGAGACGAAGTGCCGCCGCAACATGTGCTGAGCGAAGTCACCTGAGCGAAAGCAGCGACGCCCGCCGCGAATGCGGCGGGCGTCGTGCTCGGGAATCGGGTCAGGCGGTGCGGATGAGCTTCTTGTTCACGAACTCGTCGGCGGCGAGGGTGCCGAGCTCACGACCCGTGCCGGAGGACTTCACACCGCCGAACGGGAGCTCGGGGGCGTCGGCCAGCACCAGGTTCACGTACACCATGCCGACGTTGAGTCGGTTGGCGACGCGGTCGGCCTGCTCGGCGTCTGTCGTGAACACGTACGAGCCCAGACCGAACGGCGTGTCATTCGCCAGGTCGACAGCGGCGTTCTCGTCGGCCACACGGTAGACCACGGCCGCGGGACCGAACAGCTCCTCGCGGTACACGTTCATCTCCGGCGTGACGTCCGTCAGCACAGCGGGGTGGAAGTACGCGCCCTCGCGCTTGCCTCCGACGGCCAGCGTTGCTCCCTGTGCCACGGCCTCGTTCACCTGCGCCTCCAGACGCTCCGCCGCGACGAGCGACGACAGCGGACCGAGAACCGTGTCCTCCCCCGTGGGATCGCCCACCACGGCATCGCGCATGGCTGCCGTGAACTTCTCCAGGAACGCGTCATACAGGCCGTCCACCACGATGAATCGCTTCGCGCCGTTGCAGGCCTGACCGGTGTTGTCCAATCGAGCGTCCACGCCGGCTGCGACGACCGCATCCAGGTCATCCGCGGAGAGGACGATGAACGGGTCGGAGCCGCCGAGCTCCAGCGCCACCTTCTTGAGGTTGCGTCCGGCGACCTCCGCCACCGCGGCACCAGCGCGCTCCGAGCCGGTTATCGAAACACCCGCGACGCGGCGATCGGCGATGATGTCCGCCGACTGCTCGTTCGTGGCGCGGATGTTGACGTACGCACCCTCCGGGAAGCCGGCGTCGAGGAAGATCTGCGCGATCGCCTCCGCGGATTCCGGGCACTGCGGAGCGTGCTTCAGGATCACGGTGTTGCCGTTCATCAGGTTGGGCGCGGCGAATCGGGCCACCTGATAGTACGGGAAGTTCCACGGCATGATGCCGAAGATCACGCCCAGCGGCGCCCGACGGATCACGGCGGAGCCCTCACCACCGGAGACGAGCTCGATCGGTTCATCGGCGGTGAGCTTCTCGGCCATGTCGGCGTAGTACTCGATGATGTCGGCGGCGAACTCGGCCTCGCCCACGGCGGCGGCCTTCACCTTGCCCATCTCGCGCACGATGATGTCGCCGAGCTCCTCGGCGCGCTCACGGTGCAGACGAGCGGCGTTGCGCAGCAGTCGCGCGCGCTCCGCAGCGGACGTGGTCACGGTCCAGTCGCGGAAGGCGGTCGAGGCGGCGGCGACAGCAGCGTCGACCTCCGCAGCCGTGGCGGTGGCGTACTCAGCGACGGTCTCACCCGTGGCCGGATTGACGACAGCATATTCGGTCATCGGTTCATCCTTTCGATCAGCTGACGGGAATCAGGGTGTACTTCGTGGACAGGTACTCGTGGATGCCCTCGAGTCCGCCCTCGCGACCCACGCCGGACTGCTTGACACCGCCGAACGGGGCAGCCGCATTGGAGACGACGCCCACGTTGAGACCCATCATTCCGGTCTCGAGCTTGTCGATCATGCGCTGTCCGCGCGCGAGGTCCTGGGTGAAGACGTACGACACCAGGCCGTACTCGGTGTCGTTGGCGAGGCGCACGGCTTCGTTCTCGTCCTCGAACGTGGCGATCGCGAGCACCGGCCCGAAGATCTCCTCGCGGAGGATGTCGGAGCCTGCCGCCACACCGGTGACGACGGTGGGCTGGAAGAACGAGCCCTCACCCGCGATGGCCTGGCCCCCCGTGGTGACGGTGGCGCCGCGCGAGACCGCGTCTTCGACGAGCTCGACGGCCTTCGCGACCGCGTCATCGTCGATGAGCGGACCGATCGCCACACCGTCCTCGGTGCCGCGGCCGATCTTCATCGCCGTCACCCGCTCCGTGATGCGGTGCGAGAACTCCTCCGCCACGGAGGAGTGCACGATGAAGCGGTTCGCGGCCGTGCAGGCCTGGCCGATGTTGCGGAACTTCGCCGCGAGCGCGCCCTCGACCGCCTTGTCCAGATCGGCGTCGTCGAAGACCACGAACGGCGCGTTGCCGCCGAGCTCCATCGACACCCGCAACACGCCGTCGGCTGCCTGCGCGATGAGCTTGCGACCCACCTCCGTGGAGCCGGTGAAGGAGAGCTTGCGCAGTCGCGGGTCGGCAAGGATCGGGGCCGACAGCGCCGACGAACGCGACGTCTGCACGACGTTGACCACACCGGCCGGGAGCCCAGCCTCCTCCAGCAGCTTCACGAAGAACATCGTGGTGAGCGGGGTGAGTGCCGGCGGCTTGATCACCACGGTGCACCCCGCCGCGAGCGCCGGCGCGATCTTGCGCGTGGCCATCGCGAACGGGAAGTTCCACGGCGTGATGAAGAAGCACGGACCCACCGGACGCTGCGAGACCACCATGTTGCCGGTGCCCTCGGGGTTCAGCCCGTAGCGGCCCGCGATACGCACCGCCTCCTCGCTGAACCAGCGGTTGAACTCGTTGCCGTAGGTGACCTCGCCCTTCGCCTCGGCGAGGGGCTTGCCCATCTCGAGGGTCATCAGCAGGGCCAGGTCGTCCGCACGCTCGCGCACCAGGTCGAAGGCGCGGCGCAGAATGTCGCTGCGGGTGCGCGGGGCCGTCGCCGCCCAGGAGTCCTGGGCGGCGACAGCGGCGTCGAGCGCACGCTTGCCATCGGCGGCACTGGCGTCGGCGATGACCTTGATGACCGCGTTGGTGGCGGGATCACGAACCTCGAAGGTGCGCCCCTCCTCCGCCGCTACCCAGGCGCCGTTGATGTACAGGCCGTCGGGAACGTCGGCGAGGAGAGCTGCTTCGCGCTCAGTCATGGGAATGTCTCTTTCTCGTGGGGGGATCGTCAGCGGGCGGCACGCTGGCTGGGCGGTGCATCCATGCTCAGCGTCTTTCCTTGGAAGAACGCGGGAGACAGGGCGCGCTGGACCAGCATGAGCACGCCGCCGAAGACCAGCAGGCCGATGCCGATGAAGAACACGATGCCGATGCCACCCTCACCGTCCGCGTTGGCTCCGATCGCGATCGAGCCGTAGTCGGGTGCGAGGCTGTCGATGGCGGTGATGACGAACAGCACCAGCAGGATCACGCCGCCGACCAAGGGGCTGGCGAACTTGAAGAAGAAGTCCTTGCCCGAGTCGAACCACTGGTGGCGGAAGTACCAGACGCACGACAGCGCGGTGATGCCGTAGTAGAAGCAGATCATCATGCCGAGGGCGAGGATCGTGTCCCACAGCGCATCTTCGCTGAGGAAGCGCATCACCGCGTAGAAGCCGCCCGCCACGATGGCCGAGGCGATCGTCGCGAAGCCCGGGGTGAAGAAGCGCGGGCTCACGCCGGAGAACTTCTTCGGCACTGCGCCGTAGTGGCCCATCGCCAGCAGCGTACGTGCGGGCGAGATGAAGGTCGACTGCAGCGAGGACGCAGACGAGGTGAGCACCGCGAGCGACAGCAGGAACGCCAGGCCGCCCATCACGGGACCGGACAGCGCGAAGAACACGTTGCCGCTGATGTCCTCATTGGTCAGTCCGAGGCCGGTGTCTCCGATGCCGGAGTACATCAGGCTGCTGATTGTGAGCAGCATGTAGATCGCGATGATGGAGATCACCGTGAGCATCGCGGCGCGTCCGGGAGTGCGCTCCGGGTCCTTCGCCTCCTCGTTCATCGTGAGGGTGACATCCCATCCCCAGAACATGAAGACCGAGGCCGACAGGCCCATCACGATCATGGAGATGCCACCGTCGATCGCGAACGGGTTGAACCACGAGAACTCGGGCAGGTGCGGGTCGAAGCCGCCACCGCCTGCCACCTGCACGATGGCCATCACGGCGAACACCACGAGGATGACGATCTGGAAGGCGACAAGACCATACTGCAGCTTCTGTGACGTGGACACGTCACGGTACGACACCCAGGCGGCCAGCGCGACGAACACCAGACACACGCCCACGTTGACGAACGGGTTGCGAGTGATCTCCGCGATGGCCTCGTTGCCGGAGATCTGTGAGATCAGCAGGAAGAGGAAGTCCACCGCGATACCGGCGAGATTGGACAGCACCAGGATGGTCGCGACGATCAGTCCCCAGCCGGCCATCCAGCCGACGTAGGGACCGAAGGCGCGCGTGGCCCAGGTGAAGCTGGTGCCCGAGTCGGGCATCGCCTTGTTGAGCTCGCGATAGCCGAACGCGACCAGCAGCATCGGGATGAATCCGAGCAGCAGGATCGCGGGCACCTGGAACCCGACAGAGCCCACGGCCCCGCCGATTCCTGCGGTGTACGTATATGCCGGCGCGATGCAGGAGATGCCCATGACGAGAGCACCGAGCACGCCGACCGTTCCGACGCTGAGGCCCTTGCGGGAGATTCCCCCGGTGACCGGATCCGGTTCACCGGCGGACTGGGAGAGCTGAGACTTCGTTGAATCGCTCATGCGTCATGCTCCTTCGGGACGTTCGCGGGGCACGACGATCATCGGCACCGGCAGTTCGTGCAGCATGCGCGCTGCGGTGGAGCCCAGGAACAGCCGACGCGGCTGTGCCAGGCGGCTGGAGCCGACGAGAGCGATCTCGTTCGCATCCCAGTCGAGGTGTTCGACGGCGTCCTCGATGCTGCGTCCGCGTGCCACCTCGACGGCGACGGTCTGACCATCGGGCAGGTTGGCCGTCGCCTCGGCCTGGATCTCGTCGGCACGATCGCCGGCGGCGATTCGCGCCTCGTCGGCGGACATGCCACCGGGCAGATCGATGGCGGCCAGGGACAGCAGCCGCAGCTCCGCCTCCAGCGTGCGAGCCAGGGTGACGGAGCTCTCCAGGAGGTAGTCGGCACCGGGACGGTTGCCTACGGCGCAGGTGATGCGGGAGATCGGGTGATCCGCGTCCACGCCGCCGGAGGTGGCCAGCGCCACCGGAACCGGCGAGGAGTGCAACAGCTGCTGAGCGACGGAGCCCAGCGTGTAGCGGCCGAACCGCCCATCGCCCGCGCCACCGATGACGATCATCGAGGCGGCGAACTCTTCGGCCGCGGCGATCAGGCCCTCGCCGAACGACTCGGCAAAGCGCACGTGGGCGCTGCGGGTGACACCGCTGGGAACGTGCACGACCGCATCGCGCAGCCACTTCTCGGCCTGTGAGCGCAGGTACTTCTCGTACGACTTCTCCGGCGGCACGATCGGGCTGCGGGTGCCCTCGTTCGGCAGCACGATGACCAGGTGAAGCGTCGCGCCGAGCCCCGCGGCGAAGCGGGAGCCCAGACGCAGCGCGTCGCGGCCGGCGTCGGTTGCGGTGTATCCGACCACCACCGACCCGCTCATGCGCGGACCCGGGCGACGATCTGCTCGGCAACCAGGCGACCCATGCGGATCGCGCCGTCGACGTGCTGGAATCCGGCACCGGCCATGTCGGAGCAGGCGAAGTGGATCGGTCCGACCGCTTCGCGCAGGTCCTTGCCGTAGCGGCTGAGACCACCCAGGTCGAAGCTGGCGGCGTACGCGCCACGCGTCCACTCCTCCGAACCCCAGTCGCTCTCGTAGTAGACCACCGGGTTCTTCGCCTCCTCGCCGTAGTAGTGCGAGAGGGACTCGAGGATGCGGGCCTTGCGCTCGTCGGCGCTCAGCTCGAACACACCGTCCGCGTTGAGGTCGGAGACGAAGCCCACCAGGGTGCCGCGCTCGTCGCCGTGGTTGGTGTTGTCGTACGCCTCGTGCGAGAGCTCGTAGGGGCTGAACGCGGTGCCCGACAGGCCCATGTCGCGCCAGAACGGGGTTTCGTACACGGCGTGAACCTTGATGACGAAGCCCATCGAGATGTGCTGGTGCATCTGGTGCTGGCGGCGCGGGAGCGCGGGCACGAAGGAGATGCGGTCGTACAGCACGGGAGCGTGAGCGAGCAGCGCCTGGCGGGCGTGGACGATCATGCCGTCCGCACGTGCGGTCACGCCCTCATCGCCCCACTCCAGGAAGCGCACCGGCTGCTCGAGGAAGACGTCGTCGCCCAGTCGCTCGGCCAGCAGGATCGGAACCTGCTGCAGGCCGCCGACCACGCGCTTGTCGAGGATGAAGTCCGCGTCCACCAGGTGCGAGTAGCTGCCGGCGGAGGCGGCCATGTGCAGCGACTGCAGCAGTGAGACGGTCGCCACGGGCTTGGTGAGCATCGCAGAACCCGTCGGGAAGGCGAGATTGCGAATGGCCTCATCGTCAGAGGTCTGCGCCTTCAGCCACTCCAGCCAGGAGATCGAGTCCCACTCGGCGGCCTTCGGGTGCGCCCAGGGACGATCCGCGTCGACCTCGGCCGTCATGGCGTCCAGCATCTCGGTGACGCGGTCGATCTCACGACCGGTCTCCTCCGACACCGGGAAGTGCTCACCGGTGAAGCGGGACACCGTGCCGTCGGGTCCGACGTAGACGCTGTCACCTTCGCGGTAGCGGTCGTAGGTGGAGAGCCCGAGCTCGGCCACCGTCTCCTGCAGCGCGGTCTGATCCGGGCTGACCCACTGTCCGCCGATCTCCAGCATCGCGCCGTCGATCACGTCCGTCCACAGCCGTCCGCCGACGCGGTCGCGCGCCTCCAGGACAGCGACGGACAGGCCCTGCTTGCGCAGCTCGTTCGCTGCGGTGAGGCCGGCCGCGCCGGCTCCGATGATGACGACATCGCGAGTGATCTCGTTCATGAATGCTCCCTTGCTCTCATACTGCGAATTGCGGGGTGCGCATGTCGGCTGCGCGGGTGTCGGATCCCGTCCCGGCGCCCCCCAAGAGCGCCGGGACGGGCGTATCAGGCTGCGGCGAGTGCGCCGAGCACGACGTCCAGTCCCTCGTTGAGAAGGGCGTCGTCGATCGACAGCGGCGGCAGGAAACGGATCACGTTTCCGTAGGTGCCGCAGGTGAGGACGATGACGCCCTCCGCGATCGCACGCTTCGCGATCGCACCGGCCAGAGCTGCGTCGGGTGCTCCGGTGGCCGGGTCCACGAACTCGACGCCGATCATGGCACCGAGCCCGCGCACCTCACCGATACGGGGGTCGCTTGTGGCGGCCTCCTGCATGCGGCCGACCAGGATACGGCCGATCTGCACCGCACGGTCTGCGAGGTTCTCCTCCTGGTACGCCTCGATGGTGGCGAGGGCTGCGGCGCACGCGACGGGGTTGCCGCCGTAGGTGCCGCCCAGGCCGCCGGTGTGGCTGGCGTCCATGATCTCGGCACGGCCCGTCACACCGGCCAGCGGCATACCGCCGGCGATGCCCTTGGCCGTGGTGATGAGGTCCGGCTCGATGCCGAAGTGCTCGCTGGCGAACATCGCGCCGGTGCGGGCGAATCCGGTCTGCACCTCATCGGCGATGAACACGACGCTGTTGGCGCGGCACCAATCCACGACAGCGGGGAGGTAGCCATCGGCCGGGACGATGAAGCCGCCCTCACCCTGAATGGGCTCGATGATGACAGCGGCGAGGTTGTCTGCACCGATCTGCTTCTCGATCATCGAGATGGTCTTGGCCGCGGCCTCGGCACCGGTGAGCCCGTCGCGGAAGGGGTAGGACGCGGCAGCGCGGTACACCTCGGGGGCGAACGGGCCGAAGCCGCTCTTGTAGGGCATCGCCTTCGCGGTGAGCGCCATCGTCAGGTTCGTGCGTCCGTGGTAGCCGTGGTCGAAGGCGAGGACGGCCTGGCGACCGGTGTGCTTGCGGGCGATCTTGATCGCGTTCTCGACGGCCTCGGCGCCAGAGTTGAACAGCGCGGTCTTCTTCGCGAACGAGCCGGGGGTGAGCTCGTTGAGCTTCTCGGCGACAGCGACGTAGGACTCGTACGGCGCGATCATGAAACAGGTGTGCGCGAACTGGGCGATCTGCGCCTGCACGGCGGCGACCACCTTCGGGTGCGCGTTTCCGACGGTGGTGACGGCGATGCCAGCACCCAGATCGATGAGCGAGTTGCCGTCGGCATCGACGACGACTCCGCCACCTGCCGCCACGGCGGCTACCGGGACGGTGTGTCCGACACCCGAGGGAACGGCTGCGGCCTTGCGGTCCAGCAGATCCTGCGAGCGCGGGCCGGGAATGGAGGTGACGAGGCGACGCTCCTGCGGGAGCGAAGGTCCGCCGAGGGGGGTGGTGTGGGTCGCGTCGATGAGGCTCATGGGGCCGAGCGTACGACGGGCGATTCCGCATCGCACTATCCAGTGTGTACATTCTTTTCAGCACCGCTGTACACATTGGATATGAGGGTGGGTCACCATGCCTGAGCAGAGCATCGTTCCCACCGTGCGCACCAGCATGAACTCAGGAACCCACCGCCACGTCGGAGTCAAACATGCCTGAGCAGAGCATCGTTCCCACCGTGCGCACCCTTCTGGGTCGCGCCGATCTGCGACTGACTCTCATAGGCTCCCCCGAACAGCAGCCGGACGGGGACCTGGATCGCCCGGTGCGGTGGGTGCACAGCTCGGACCTGATCGATCCGACGCCGTTCCTCTCCGACGACGTCGTGCTCCTCACCACGGGGCGGCAGTTCGAGGAGAACGAGGACCCTGCCGCCGACGTCGACGGCTATGTCCGCCGCCTCGTCGGGCGCGGAGTGCTCGCGCTCGGGTTCGGTGCCGGCGTTGTGCGTCCGGGTGTCCCGGATCCCCTCGCGGATGCCTGCGCGCGGCATCGACTGGTGCTGTTCGAGGTGCCGTACCGCACACCGTTCATCGCCGTCGCCCGCGCGAATGCCGAAGCGGTTGCCGCGCAGGCGTACGAGCGTCGGTCCTGGGCGCTGTCCGCGCAGCGCGCCATATCCCTCGCCGCCCTCCGCCCCGACGGCCTCGCGCGCACGCTCATGGAGCTGGGGCACCAGCTGGACACCTGGGTGGGGTTGTACGACGCTGCCGGGGTGCTGCTGCGGGAGCACCCGACTCACGCGCTCTCCCCGACGGTGTCCGCGACGGTGGATGCCGAGGCCGAGGCGGTGCTGCGCCGCGGCGCCCGCGCCGCCTCGGCCATCACCGTCGAGGGCGAGCCCTTCACCCTGCAGACGCTGGGCCGCGGTGGCCGACTCCGCGGCGTCCTCGCGATCGGCTCGGCCGAGCTGGATCACGAGGGTCGCGGCGTCGTCACCTCCGTGATCGCGATGGCGGGCCTGGCGATGGAGCAGCAGGAGGGTCTGCAGCGCGCACGGTCGCGGATTCAGGCGGGCATGGTGGAGCTGCTCCTCGGCGGCCAGACGACTCTCGCCCGCAGTGTCGCGCGCGAACTCACGACGCCACTGCCGGCCGGTCCGGTGCAGATCGCGCTCGCTGAGGGCGCAGGTCGCACGCTCGCCATCGCGGAGTGGCTGGAGCTGTACGCCGCCGACCATGGCGGTGAGGTGTTCGCCGGACGTACCGGCAACGATCTGATGCTCGTCGTAGCGGACGGATCCCCGGCACCGATCGAGGTGGCCACCCGCTTCGACACCCGGGTGGGACTGTCCGAGCCGTTCGCATACAGCGAGGTCGTGACGGCAGTGGAGCAGGCCCGTGCCGCACTGCACGCGACGGGCGATGGCCTGCTGCCGTTCCGCGACCGACGTGCCCGTGGCGTGCTGGACTCGCCGTCGACCGACGCACTGACGGTCGCGCGGGCAACTCTCGCTCCCCTGCGTGAGCACGACGCGCGCACCGGGTCCGACCTCACCCGCACACTGCGCGCGTTCCTGGAGAACGACGGATCGCACGAGGCCACGGGCCGTGCGCTTGCCGTGCACCGGCACACCGTGCGTGCCCGCATCCAGACCGCCCAGCGCCTGCTGGGCGTGGATCTGGCTTCCTTCCCCGCGCGCGCCGAGCTATGGGCGGCTTTCCGCGCGACGGAGGACTGACGCCCACCGAAAGCTGGAAAACGCTCCTTGTATCGCGCTGCGGGGAGCGTTTTTCATCTCCGCGGCACGATTCATTCTTTGTTTATGTTGCTTTTTCTGTGATTGCTTCGTATTCTGTGGGAACCGGCAAGGAGGCAGGATGTACGCGAGCGAACGGCAGGACGAGATCCGCGCGGTGCTGCGAGAGGACGGACGCGTATCCGTCCTCGCGCTGTCCGATCGGTTCGACGTCACCCCGGAGACGATCCGACGCGATCTAGATCTGCTCGAGAGCGAAGGCTTCGCCACCCGCGTTCACGGCGGTGCCGTCCTCGGGGCACGAACCAGCCGGGTCGAGGTTCCCCTGACCGAACGATCGCACCGGGTGCCGGAGGCGAAGCAGCGCATCGCCTCCCGCGCGCTCCAGGCCCTGAAGCCGGGCTTCCGCGGATCGCTGTACCTCGACGCAGGCTCCACGACAGCACAGGCAGCCGCGCACCTCGACGCGCATCTGGAGGGCATCGGCGGCCGTGCCGAGGTGGTCACTCACTCCATGCAGCTCGCGGCCGCGCTCTCCGGAGGCGAGAACATCGCCCTCACCGCCATCGGCGGACGAGTGCGGGGCCTTACGGCGGCCGCTGTGGGGGGCGAGACGATCCGCGCGATCGGCGCGCTGCGTCCGGACATCGCCTTCCTCGGCACCAACGGGCTGTCCGCAGACTTCGGCCTGAGCACGCCCGATCCCGACGAGGCCGACGTGAAGGCCGCGATCGTGGCGGCCGGCCGCCGGATCATCGTGCTCGCCGACGCTGAGAAGTTCGAAGATGACCTGCTCGTCCGCTTCGCCTCGCTGTCAGACATCGACGTCCTGGTGACGGATGCCACACCGCCACAGCCGCTGGCGGACGCACTCGATGCGGCGGGCGTGGAGGTGTGGATCGCATGACCATCGTGACCCTCACCCTCAACCCCGCGCTGGATCAGACCGTGCGCCTCACCGAAGCGCTGCAGCCCGGCGAGGTACAACGCGCCGAGGAACAGCGCACCGACGCCGCAGGCAAAGGCGTGAACGTCGCCCGCACCATCGCCGCGGCGGGCGGTGCCGCCATCGCGGTGCTTCCGCTCGCCGACGACGACCCCTACGGTCCGCTGCTGCGCTCCACCGGGCTCGTCATCCGCGCGGTTCCCGTGAGCGCCCGCGTGCGCACCAACCTCACTCTGACCGCGCCGAGCGGGGAGACCACGAAGATCAATCTGCCGGGCGGCGCACTGGACGACGCTGAGCTCGACGCGATCATCGCCGTCGTCATCGCCGCTGCGCGCGGGGCCGAGTGGCTGGTGCTGGCGGGCTCGCTTCCGCCCGGGGTTGCGGAGGACGTGTACGCCCGGATCGCAACCGCGGTACGCGGATCACTGCGTCCCGCCCCGCGCATCGCCGTGGATACAGCAGGCCCCGCGCTCGCCGCGGCGGTGCAGGCTGAGGCCGGTGGCCGCCCCGACCTCATCAAGCCGAACGAGGACGAACTCGCCGAGCTGGTGGGTGCTGCGGCGCTCTCCGGCGAGGACGAGGTGGCCGCGGCCGCCACCGAACTCGTCCGTGCCGGGGTCGCGAACGTCCTCGTGACGCTCGGCGGCGCGGGGGCGATCCTCGTCGACGCGGAGGGGGCGCTGGCAACGCCCGCGCCGCGCATCCAGGTGAGGAGCACCGTCGGCGCGGGTGACAGCGCGCTTGCCGGTTACCTGCTTGCCGACACCGCCGGCGCGGGTCGTGAAGAACGATTGCGCCAGGCCATCCGCTACGGGTCGGCAGCAGCCACCCTGCCCGGAACCCAACCCCCTTCTCCCGCCGATCTCGGCACCGAACAGCTTCCCGTACGCGCGCTCTGAGAGCGCGCCCTCGACCAACGGAGGTCATCATGGTTTCAGCAATCACTCCTGAGCTGGTGTCGCTCGACGTGCCCCTGGGCACGGACAAGAGCGCCGTCATCACCGCTCTCGCCCAACGCGTGGCCGACACCGGTCGTGCCACCGATGCGGCCGGCCTCTACTCCGCGGCGTGGGCTCGCGAGGAACAGGACGAGACGGGACTTCCCGGCGGCATCGCGATCCCGCACGCCAAGACCGCGGCAGTCGCGGTGCCCTCCCTCGCGTTCGCCCGCCTGAATCCGGGCGTCGACTTCGGTGCCGACGATGGTCCGGCGGATCTGGTGTTCCTCATCGCGGCGCCCGCCGATGCCGACGAGGCACACCTCGGCATGCTCTCGAGCCTCGCCCGGGCGCTCATGACCGACGAGTTCACGGACGCGCTGCGCGCCGCTGCCACACCCGACGACGTGGTGTCCCTGGTGCGAATCGCCGTCGGCGAAGAGGAGAAGCCAGCGGCGGCGGTGCGTACCACGGCAGCAGCGCCGGTGTCTACCGCAGCACCCGCGGCTGTCGCCGCATCCGTGGATGACGCGCTGATGATCGACGGGCGTCCGGCACGCATCGTCGCGGTCACGGCCTGCGCCACCGGCATCGCGCACACCTTCATGGCCGCCGATGCGCTTGCCGCGACCGGCGCCGAGCTGGGCATCGATCTTGTCGTCGAGCCCCAGGGTTCCAGCGGGTACAAGCCGATCCCCCAGCAGGTCATCGATGACGCCGACGCCGTGATCTTCGCGGTGGACGTCGATGTGCGCGGCCCCGAGCGATTCGCCGGAAAGCCGGTCATCCGGTCCGCGGTGAAGCGTGGCATCGAGCAGCCGAAGCAGATGATCGCCGAGGCCGTCGCCGCGAGCCACGATCCGCAGGCGGCGCGTGTGGCCGCCACGTCGCAGACGAGCACGGCAGACACGAGCGGCGAGAGTGCCGGAGCCGCCGTGAAGCGCTGGCTGCTCACCGGCGTCAGCTACATGATCCCCTTCGTCGCCGGCGGCGGCCTGCTGATCGCGTTGGGCTTCCTCCTCGGCGGGTACAACGTCACCGACGACGCGGCGAAGGTCATCACCGAGAACTCGCTGTGGCAGCTTCCTGCGGGTGGACTCGGGCAGTATCTGGGTTCGGTGGCGTTCATGATCGGCAAGACGTCGATGAGCTTCTTGGTGCCTGCACTCGCCGGATACATCGCCTTCGCGATCGCCGATCGTCCGGGTATCGCACCCGGCTTCGTCGCGGGAGCCGTGGCCGTGCTGATGAACGCGGGATTCATCGGCGGCATCGCCGGCGGTCTGCTCGCGGGTTGGATCGCCTGGTCGCTCGGACGGCTTGACCTGCCTCGCTGGCTGCGTGGTCTGATGCCGGTGGTGATCGTCCCGCTGATCGGCTCGATCGTGGCCTCAGGCATCATGATCCTCTTCCTGGGTCGTCCCATCGCCGCGCTGATGGACGCTATGACCAACGGACTCAACGACCTCGCCGGCACCGGTGCGATCGCCGTGGTGGGACTGATCGTCGGCGTCATGATGTGCTTCGACCTCGGTGGCCCGGTGAACAAGGTGGCGTATGCCTTCGCCGTGGCTGGTCTCGGTACAGCGACGACGGCGAACAGCACGCCGTACCTGATCATGGCCGCGGTGATGTGCGCTGGTATGGTCCCGCCGCTGGCGATGGCGCTCGCTTCCACTGTTCTGGCTCGTCGCCTGTTCTCCCCCGTGGAGCGTGAGAACGGCAAGGCGGCATGGCCGCTGGGCCTCGCCTTCATCTCCGAGGGTGCGATCCCGTTCGCCGCCGCCGACCCGTTCCGCGTGATCCCGGCGTCGATGATCGGCGGCGCGATCACGGGCGTGCTGAGCATGCTGTTCGGCGTCACCTCCCGCGCACCGCACGGCGGCGTCTTCGTCTTCTTCGCGCTGGACCCGTTCTGGGCGTTCATGCTGTCTCTTGCCATCGGCACCGTCGTGTCGGCGCTGGTGGTCGTTGCGCTGAAGAAGTGGGCCCGCCGTGCTCCTGTCGCGGAGGTCGTCGCCGCCTGACACGAGACGCGACGGCGCCGCTCGGATGTACTCCGGACGGCGCTGTCGCGTCCCTGTCTCCCCCGCCGCGTATCGTGCGCCTTCCCGTGCCGCCGATGCCGGTGGCGGATGAAAATGGCACCGCGGCCCGGCACCGGGGATGCGGTTTCCATCTCCGACACCAACAGTGCGTGGCCGCAGCACCTGGCTCGAACACACGGCCATGGCAGCGAGAAAACGCACCGGGGACCGCCAGCGATCCGAGCGGCGTTTTCCAGCTCTCAGTTCCCGCGAGAGACCATGGCACGGCGAACCGACGCCAGCAGCTCCGACCCACCGGACACCAGATCCAGGTGGGTGAGCCGGATGACGATCCACCCGCGTTCCTCCAGTGCACGCTGACGCTGGATGTCCCGTCGCCATTGCGGTGCATCGGTGCGATGCCCGTCGCCCTCGTACTCGATCGCGATGCGCCACTGCGGGTATGCCAGGTCGACGCGAGCGACCAGGCGGGACCCATCGCGCACCTCGTGCTGGATGACGGGCTCGGGCAGACCGGCGGCCAGGAGCAGGAGACGCGTCTCCGTCTCCTTCGGGGACTCGACTCCTGGCTGCGCGAGCTGTAGTGCGGCCCGGATCGTCGCGACGCCGGGAAAGGGCCCCCAGCGTCGCAGGTGCTCTGCAATGAGGTCTGTGGTGAAGATCGGCCGACCGCGACGCAACCCGGGATAGTTGTCGGCCGATGACAACAGGGCGTCCAGCATGACCACAGCCGTCATGGTCGTCAGTTCCGGCGCGCTGCTGAACGCAGCGGATACCGGATCGACGACGGGGATCGTTCCTATCCGCCACTCATCCACGCGATCAGCGGCCAGTCGGCGGCCCTGTATTCCTCGCGCGGTCGGCGGCGTCGCATCGGTCGGCACGCAGACGTGAAGCGGCTCGCCGACGCGCCATGGGCGCGGATACGGCAGACCCCAGAGGCGCGCCGCCGTCACACCGACGAACAGCTGCCCGGGTTTGAGGCGGACCGCTCCGCTGGCGACGGTATCGGCGAAACCCTCCGGTCGAGATGTCGCGCGAACGCCCGGGTACGGCCGGTGCAGATCGCGCGCATCGGCTCGCCCGCGGCGGATGCCGAGGGCCTGCGCGTCGCGGAGGGTGAACACGGAGTCCAGCTCCGGCGGAAGCGGAATTCGATGGCGCACCTGCCCGATCCTGCCTCCATCTGCTCTCGCGCACTCACCTCCTCTCCCCGTCCTCCTGCTGTGGAGGAACGGATGCCGGATGCGGAGCTGGAAAACGCAGCCCAGAACGCGTTCCAGGCTGCGTTTTCCAGCTTTCAGCGGCTACTCGCCGGCGTCGGTGAGGTTCTCGGAGAGGATCTCGAGCACACGACCCCGCGCGTCCGTGGCGCGAGAACCCAGCTCGCGAGCCACGGCATCCACGAACACCTCGACGAACACCGCATGCGCGACGCGCGACGTATGCTCCAGCTCATCGCGGAAGGAGACGCCCGAGGGGGCGATCACGAGGGAGCGATCCGCCAGCTCCGTCAGCGCGGACGAGGCGAACGACGTGAGCGCAACGATGCTCGCCGCGTTCCGTGCAGCAGCCGCGGCGCGCAACGACGACTCGTTGGCGCCCGACCCGGAGATCACGAGGCAGACGTCCTGCCAGCCGAGACCGCTCGCCGCGATCTGCTGCGCGATGGCGTCGGGAACGAACTCCGCGGGTCGTCCCACCGCGGTGAGGCGCATCGACAGGTCGCTCGCGATCGGCGCCGAGAGTCCGTTGGCGACCACCAGCAGACGCCGGGCCTCCGCCACCGAGCGCACCGCGGCCGACACCACCTCATCGTCCAGCATGCTGATCGCCTGCGGCAGGGACTGCGCCACGCGATCGATCGCCGCGCGCATCCGCCCCACCACGCTCTCGTCGTAGTCGGTGGCGGTGTCGCCGTGCGCGGCGAGTTCGGCCGCCAGCGCGACCCGCAGCTGCGGGAAGCCGCGATAGCCGAAGCTCTGGCATGCACGGATGACGCTGGATCGGCCGATACCGACGCGGTCGGCAAGCTCCTGTGCCGTCAGCTCCACCACCGCTTCCGGCGACTGCAGCACGAGATCCGCGACACGACGCTCGGTCGGCTGCAGCGAGTTCAGCACCGTGGCGATGCGCACGCTGGGCGGAGCGCTCCGAGCCCCCGACTCACTGCTGCTTGACACGTGCACCCTCCATGATCCGCCGGCGCAGCGCCCCGGAGATGGCGTCGATGGCCATCGTGACCACCACCACGACGATCAGCAGCACACCGACCGTCGACCACTCACGGTACTGGGTGTACGAGGTGAGCATGTCGCCGATACCGCCGACGCCGATCAGCCCGAGCACCGCCGACGAACGGACATTGATCTCGAACCGGTACAGCCAGAACGACAGGAACGCGGGCGTGACCTGCGGCCACACTCCCCAGCGGATCACCTGCAGCGTCCCGCCGCCCGCGGCACGCGCGGCCTCGATCGGTCCTGGCGAAACGGACTCCACTGCCTCGTAGCCCCACTTTCCGAGCGTGCCCACGCCGTTGATCGCGAGCGCGAGCGCGCCCGTCAGCGGCGTCAGCCCCGTGACGGACAGGATGATGATCGCGAAGATGATCTCCGGAACCGCGCGGATCAGCGAGAAGATTCCGCGCAGCAGCCAGCGCAGCCAGGCGGGACCGAAACCCCGCGCGGCGAAGAAGCTGATCGGAGTGGCGAGGATGATGCCCAGCACCGTTCCGATCCAGGCCATCTCGATCGATCGCCAGGTCTGCAGCAGAGCGTCGGGAAGCTTCGCCCAGTTCGGCGAGGCGAACATCAGCCCGACGTAGCGGATCACCTCCGCCGGCAGGTCTGCGAGCCGGGACCAGGTGATGTCCACCGACCAGAACGCGACAACCACCACGATCGTGACGACGCCGCCGATGACAAGCCGCCACGGGTGTCGCGGCTTCGCCGGCAGCGCGAACGCCGGTGGCGCGAGATCGACGGCACTCACACGAGCCTCCGTCGGATCGCGTCGCTGACCACGTCGATGACGATCACCACGATGAGGATCTCCAGGATGATGAGCGAGAGCTGGTCGTACCGGTAGTAGGTGCGCACGGAGTCGATGAGAAGACCCATGCCGCCGGCACCGACGAGCCCGAGCACGGTCGATGCGCGCACGTTCAGCTCGAAGACGAACAGCACCTGGCTGACGAACGCGGGCCAGGTGTCGGGCAACACCAGGGCGCGATTGATCTGGGTTTGGGTGCCACCGGCCGCGCGACCCGCCTCGATCGGGCCACGGTCGGTGATGTCGATGGCCTCGGACACGAGCTTCACGATGATGCCGAGGTTGAAGACGACCAGCGCCAGAATGCCCGGCAGCGCGCCGACACCGACCATCGCGACGAGCACGGCGGCGTACAGCAGATCCGGAATCGAGCGAATGATGTTGAGAACGGTGCGAACAACACCGCGCGTCCACCCGGTGGGATTGCTGGGACGGGCGGCCCAGAAGCTCACCGGCAGCGCGATGACCGAGGCGACCGCCGTGGCGATCACCGCCATCTGCAGGGTCTCGACCCACGGTGCCACGGTGCGCGGGAAGAAGGACCAGTCCGGCAGCAGGAGCTTGATGACCTTGTCGGCGCCGTGCTGCCAGTTGCGCGCGATCGCCTGCAGATCGAAGCCGATTCCGATGCCGGGGAGGCACATGATCACGGTGATCGCGAGGATCACACTCGCGATCACCCACAGCTTCCCGCGGCCCCGGGGTCGCTCCGGCAGCGTCACGGTGCGTCCGTTAGCGAGGGTGATCGAGCTCATGCGCCGGACCTGTCGGCGGTGGTGAGCGAGCGTCCGTAGATCTCCTCGAAGTCCGCATCGGTCGCGGTGGCCGCTGGGCCGTCGTAGACGACCCTCCCCGCTCGCATGCCGATCATCCGGGTGCCGAACTCGCGAGCGAGATCCAGCAGATGCAGATTCACCAGCACGGTGATGCCGAGATCGCGATTGATGTCCTGCAGATCGGTCATCACGCCGTGCGCGGTGGGCGGATCCAGGCTCGCCACCGGCTCATCGGCCAGCACGATGCGCGGCTGCTGAGCGAGCGCGCGAGCGATCGCGACTCGCTGCTGCTGTCCGCCCGACAATGCCGAGGCGCGGTCATACAGCTTGGGGAGGATGCCGACTCGGTCGAGAGCGTCGTAGGCGAGTTCCTTGTCGGATTCCCGGTAGATGCCGAGCATCGTGCGCCACAACGGGGTGTGGGCGAGACGGCCCACCAGCACGTTCTGCAGGACGTTCGCGCGGCCCGCGAGGTTGAAGCCCTGGAACACCATGCCGATGTCGCCGCGGAGGCGGCGCAGCTGACGACCGGAGGCGCCGTCGACGTGGTGCCCGCCCACGGCAAGTGAGCCGGAGCTCACGGGCACCAGAGCGTTGATCGCGCGAATCAGGGTCGACTTCCCGGAGCCGGAGAGCCCTACCACGGCGACCATGTCGCCGGCGGCGATGTCCAGGGTCACGTCGTCGAGGCCGACGACGCCGTTGGGGTAGCGGACGGTGACGTGATCGAGCGAGATCGACCACGGCGCGGACGCCGCGGCCGAAGCCACGACGTCCGCGCTGTTGTGCGTGGCGGTCACTTACTGCAGTCCCAGTTCCTTCGCGGCCTTGGCCACGACATCCAGCGACGACGGGTCGGCCGGGGCGAGCTTGGTGATGGAGTAGATGCTCTGCAGCGCCTTCGAGCCCTCTTCGGTGTTGGAGAAGTCCTCGAGCGCCTTCGTGATCTTGTCGCGCAGCTCGGGCGAGAGGTCGTCGGTCAGCGCGACACCGTCGTTCGGGATCTCCTCGCTGAGGGCGAAGACGACCACCTTCTGGCCCACGTCCGGAGTGTCCTTCTTCACGATGTCGCGCGCGTCCCAGAAGCTGAAGCCGACCTCGGCATCGCCGTTGTAGACGGCGAGGACGCTGGCGTCGTTGGCCGTGACGGGCAGCTTCTCGAAGTCCTTGTCGATGTCCAGCCCGGCTTCCTTCAGCGCGAGCATCGGGTAGATGTAGCCGGCGGGCGAGCCCGGACCGAGCAGCGCGACCTTGGCACCCGCGATCTTCGTGATGGCGTCCAAACCGGCCGGACCCTGCAATGCGTCGGCGCCGTTGCAGAACAGCTTGCCGTCGCGCTCAACCGGCTTGTCGGCGCAGTACTTGTCAGGGTTGTTGGTCATGAACTGAGCCGGGTAGGTGATGTTGCCGTTGCGCTCGGTCTGCAGCACGGTGTGCGCGCCGTACATGTCGGAGGCCTGCCAGAGCTGCAGGGACGGCAGGAATCCGATCTGCGCCTGCCCCGCCCCCATCGCCTCGACGGCGGCCTGGTAATCCTTGGACACCACGCCCGTGACGGGGATGCCGAGCGCCTCGGTGAGGGCGTCAGTCAGCGGAGCCGCCGTCTCGACGAGACCCGACTGATCCTGGGAGGGGACCAGCGCGAGGGTGAGCGATGTCGGGTCGGACGCGGCGGAGTCGGTCGCGGCACCCGTGGCGTTGGCGTCACCGGACGCACAGCCGGCGAGGCCGAGGGCGATGAGGGCTGCGGCGCCGAGGCCGGCAGCGCGGAGGAGGGAGGTGCGCATTGCATTCGCTTTCGTGTGGGGCTCAGTGGGAAGAGGTGGATGGGGCGGGTGCGGGAAGCCACGAGCGCAGGTCGTCCCACAGCTCCGGCAGAGTCGGTGCACGATGATCGGGAGTCGCGGACTCGTCCGCGAACTCACCGATCAGTGCGGTGCGGCCGCCCCGGCGGTGCACCGGGGCGAGGTCGTTGCGCCAGATGTCGCCGATGCTCAGCACATCGGTGACGCCCTCCGCAGCGAGGTCATCGAGAAGAACGTCCAGCCCTGCGGGCTTGCCGACGCCGGTGATGATGCGGTCGAAACCGTCCGCGACCCCCAGCGATTCGAGCGCTTCGGCGATGCGCACATCGGGCGCGTTGGTGGCGAGGATGCGGAGGACTCCGGCCTCTCCCGCCGCGCGGAGGAACTCGGCGAGACCGGCGGGCGCGATGACAGCGGCTTCGGCGCTTCCGAGCGCAGCGCGACTGGTGAGATACGCAGCGGCGAGGGTCTCTGCGGTGACCCCGCGCTCCTCGGCCGCGGCGCGGATCACGTCGTAGCCGTCCAGCAGCTCCGGGGCGGGAACGGTGAGCGCCTGCTCGATGCCGGTCACTGCTCCGAGTTCCTCGACCGCACGGGCATAGGCCCGCAACGGCCCGTCGCCGAGCGCGACGGTACCGTCGAAGTCGAAGATCACTGCTGGTCGGTTGGTCACGAATCCTCCTTGTGGACGTTGCGTCCATGATGCACGCCGATTGTGGACAATGCGACCAATCCGTGTGAACAGTGCGTGAACTCCGGCTCGTAGCCCGGAAATCTGCGGCTTAGAGTGGGCTCATGAGACCCGCTGCGGAGACCGATCGGAATGCCGAAGATCCGCGCGCCCACGAGCTGGACATCGCGACGGCCCTCGCGTCCACGGATCCCGAACGCGCCATCGCGTCAGTCGACTGGCTCGAAGCCTCGATCGCGGCCGATCGGGATGCGCGTGCCTTCACCGCCTGGGGACAGTCCACCGTGATCGATGAGAACACCCGGGACCCGGTGATCGGCGCCGGACTGTTTGGCGCGCTGCACCGGTATGCGGGCATCGAGGCCACCTGGCCCGTCGGCAATGCCGGTCTGATCCACTGCTACGGATATCTGCTGTCGCTCGCCGCGACACCGTACGGCCTCAAGCGCGAGCGCTGGCTCACCTCCGACCTCGCTCGAGCCGCCGGACTCCCGGACGACGCCCTCACGCCCTGGCGGCCCGGTCCGACTCTGCTGTCACGCGCGGCCGAGCTGATGACCGTGGCGCTGCACGATGCCGCACCGCACCTGGACGTCCCCGTGCCCATCGCGGACCGGATCGTCACGTCGCGCATCGGGATCCTGCACAGCGCCGGGATGTCCGCGGTGGCATACAGCGTGGCCGGTCGTCTCATCACGGCGTTCCCGATGACGGCGCCGCCCGAGCGCATCCGTGCCGATCTCGTCGCAGAACTTCCCCGGCTGCGCTGGAACGCCGTGCTCTCGGCGCTCGGTCATCCGCACGCCGTATCCTGAATCGTCCCGAACCGAACGAAACCAGGGGGAACCTGTGGCCGCCCAGAAGTCCGCGAACCGCTCCGATCACGGCACGACGACCTACAACAACCGCCCGAGCGCACGTGCGCTCGGTGGGTTCATCTTCGCCAGCCGCTGGCTGCAGGCGCCCATCTATGTGGGACTGATCGTCGCGCAGCTGGTCTATGTCGTCGTCTTCGTCTATGACCTGATCGGACTCATCGGCGACGACGTCATCACCCCGATGTTCAGCGGTCACCACCCCAACGAGTCCACGATCATGCTCGCCGTGCTCGGACTGATCGACGTGGCGATGATCGCGAACCTGCTGATCATGGTGATCGTCGGCGGCTATGAGACCTTCGTCTCCAAGATCAACCTGGAACAGCACCCCGACCAGCCGGAATGGCTCAGCCACGTCAACGCGAACGTGCTGAAGGTGAAGCTGGCGATGGCCATCATCGGCATCTCCTCCATCCACCTGCTGAAGACCTTCATCGAGGTCTCCAACATGAAGGACGGCGTCGCGCCCGGCATCGCCGACGGCGGCCATGGCAACGAGATCACCTGGGAAGGGGCGATGTGGCAGGTCATCATCCACATCGCCTTCATCTTCTCGGCACTCGCGCTGGCCTGGATCGATCGGATGCAGATCACCGCGGACGCCCGAATGCGGGTGGCGGAGGCCGAGGCCACCAAGACGCAACTGGAGGCTGACGTGCTGGAGAACTCGCTGCCCGAGGTGCAT